>JAIELM010000296.1 GCA_019752975.1 Undibacterium sp.
TTTGTGGTTGCAACTTACGAAACGAGTCAATGATGGCCGGCTTAATTAGCGCATTCATCATTGCCATATTGAGTAAAGAAAGCTCAGTTTTATGTGTCATGTTATTTCACCACACTTAAATGTTCAACAATCGGCCCCAAGGCGAGCGCCGGAATATAAGTTAAGGCACCAATAATTAATACCGTACCCAGTAACAGGCTGGCAAATAAGATGCCATGGGTAGGTAAAGAACCTGAAGTGGTTGCCAAACGTTTTTTTGCCGCCATAGAACCCGCAATCGCCAAGACGGGAATAATGATCCAGAAACGACCAAACCACATCCCGACTGCCAAAGCAATATTGAAAAAGGGCGTATTGGTAGAAACTCCCGCAAAGGCACTGCCATTGTTATTCGCAGCCGAACTAAAGGCATATAGGATTTCCGAAAATCCGTGCGCCGCAGGATTTGAAATTCCCGCTTTACCAGCCGCGATAGAGACCGTGAGTGCAGTACCAGACAATACTAACAATGGACCGATCAAAATCGCAATCGAGACCATCTTCATATCGAAGGCTTCGATTTTTTTACCTAAATATTCAGGGGTGCGACCGATCATTAATCCAGCAATGAACACCGCCATCATCGCGAAGATCAACATCCCATACAGCCCTGATCCGACTCCACCAAATACCACTTCACCTAACTGCATTAAGATTAGGGGTACTAAGCCACCTAAGGCAGTAAAAGAGTCGTGCATGGCATTGACTGCACCGCATGAAGCCGCCGTGGTAATTGTGGCGAACATTGCAGAGGCTGCGATACCGAAACGTGTCTCTTTACCCTCCATATTGCCGCCAGCTTGCATCATAGTTGCAGCATGATCCAGAGCTAAATTTTGCGCCATAGGGTTGACTTGTTGTTCCGCACTCATCGCGCAATAAGCAAAGACCACAAACAAAATCGTCATCACCGATAACATCACCCAACCCTGACGCGGATCGCCCACCATTCGACCGAATGTGATGCATAGTGCTGCAGGGATCAGGAAAATCGCAATCATCTGTAAGAAATTAGAAAGTGGCGTCGGATTTTCAAATGGATGAGCGGAATTGGCATTGAAAAATCCACCACCATTGGTTCCCAGCATCTTAATCGCTTCTTGTGAAGCAACCGGCCCCATAGGAATCACCTGTGTGCTCGTCACCTGTGCTTCATCAATCGACTTGCCCGCTGCGTCCAACACCGGCGCACTATTGATATCCAATTTGGGCGCACTGTAATGCTGCATTTGTATGGTAGTCACGGTTTTATAGGCATCGAAATTTTGAATGACACCTTGACTCATCAAAGCAAACGCAAGGACCAATGAGAGAGGTAATAAAACATATAAAGTAGCCCGTGTTGCATCCACCCAAAAATTACCTATCGTAGTCGCCGTATGGCGTGCAAAACCACGAATCAAAGCGATCACCACCACCAAACCAGTTGCAGCAGAAAAGAAATTTTGTACGCTTAAACCCAACATTTGTGTCAAATAACTCAAGGAGGATTCACCGCTATAGGCCTGCCAATTGGTATTGGTGACGAAACTAATCGCCGTATTGAATGAAGAATCCGCAGACAACTCAGAAAAACCTTGCGGATTCAAAGAAAACGAGGCTTGCCAACGCTGTAAAAAATAAAGCACCAACACTCCTAAGGCATTAAAAGCGATGAGGGCGTACGCATATCTTTTCCACGACATTTCGCTATGTGCATTAATGCCAGCGAGACGATAAAATCCTTTTTCTATGGGCTGAAAAATGCGAGAAAGAACGGTAACTTCGCCCTGCATTACGCGAGAAATATAAATACCTAGTGGTAGCGCCAACAAAAATAAAATCAGCAAATAAAATGCGATTTGAAAAAAACTAGAATGATTCATTAGAATGCCTCCGGTTTACATAGGGCATAAACTAAATAAATGAATATTAGTACGGCCATTACTGCGGCGATAATTAGGCTTGCGCTCATTTAGCGTCTCCTAAAACTCGGCTTTGAGGAATGCCCCTAATTAAAGCGAGGGACAAACCTAGAAATGAAAGGAACAAAGTCAAATAAATAAAATCCATACTATTCTCCATGCGGTAAGTGACTACGCTAGACGATAAACAAATACGGGTAAAGATGTTGTATAGCTTGGTATTGAGGGTGTAAAAAAGGTGTAAACGTGGCCTCATTCCATCACTAAAGTCCTAGGCATCACAAGATGCATTGTCGACTAATCGTGGGCAGAAAAGCGCAGTACCGCTCTTCGCTTCTGTGACTACATAATGTCGATCGCGTTTGCCCAAGACTGGCTGAAAGCGCAGCGTTTTCCGTACTACTACGCCGCGCTTATTTCATCTGCCCAGCTGTCATACCGACTGGGAAATGAGGCACAGAAAACATCTATTAAAAGGTCCGAGTGACAGTCAATATCAGACTAGACTTACCTAATTGTTGCGCCCGGACTGGCGAGGTGTAAAAAGCTTTTTTTGCGTTCGTCGATACGGCTGCTAAGGACACTTGCCACTCGTGGAGTTCTTTGAACGTCTTAGTGACACCGATTTTATAGTCTGCATAGCTCGCTAAATTCGCATTGATACCGGTCACTTTTTGATAACCTGCATGCAAATTCAAATGAAAATCAGCCATGATTTCAAGATTGGAACTCAACTCCAAATAGCTACTAGACCGACTAGCAACAATCCCAAACAACGGCGTCAAGGCGTGCGAATATTTCAGCGTGGTGGAACCGTAAGCTAGTTGTCCGTAGGCTTCCAAAGTATTGCCATTTTTCATCCCTGCTTTGTCAAGGTGATTATTTAAATACAGGTAGGCCAAGACACCAATGTCATAACTTATATCGACAGTCAAGCTTCCTTTTTTTCCCGCGGACACGTCCCATTCCAGCGGCGTACTGCCAGCGCTTGGAGTGTCTTTAATCCACGAAATAGTAGATAACCAAGTCCCTGAATATAAGCCAGAGATATCCTGATTCAGATCAGCTCCGCCTTGGAGTGCTGGTTGTAAGCGTGTTTGGGAAATGCCACGATAGCGATAATCGCTGGTGAGACTGAGGTTGTAGCTACTGCTGATGGCGTCCGATTTTACTTCTTGTGCCATTGCGGCTGGTGCAAAAACGGATAAAAATAGAGTACCTGTAAGAGCAAAAATAAGCTTAGTTTTTTTCACGACCATTCTCCAAAATGCGCCTCACAAAAATAGCGAGGCCGCGTGCAAAAGGATAGAGAATCGGGTGTAAAAACTGGGTAAAAAATTGAGGTGTTCGAGTATCAAAAGCGTAAATTTTTTTGGTCTCTTTACCTATCTATAGCGGAATCCAAACATGCTCTGAATCTCGCCGAGACAAGACCAGGTAAGTTTATTAATTTCCTTTTCAGAGTCTAGTCGATTCTGTTCTATCTGGACTTTGGCAAACTCTGATTTGATGAGCGGGCGCCATAGTTCGTCGATTTCTCTATTTAAGTTATTTTTTGCTTCTCCGGTGGGAGCGTATATTGGCTTACCGCCAAAGCGCTTTTCCATCAGTTCACTTAATATGAATTTGATGGTGGGAAGGTTGACTTGATATAGTTTGACATGTTGCATTTCGTGCTCGAGTATGGTGTTGTAGGTACACCCGTCCTTTACGAATTCACTCCCGATAAATACTTCTATCGGTTCATAAATCAGTTTGATATTGATTTGTGCGGCAAAACATTCACCTTTGCTAGGAAGGTCTTGCCAGACGTTTCCATCAAAATCAATGACCGTCTTGGAGCGCAAGGAGGTCAGGCCGACCACAAAGTCGCCGGCTAAATTACTATTACTTTTACGGTTTAAGGTGTGACTGGTGTATTGATTGTTGACTGTGTAGCCCGCTTCATCGGTTTGGATATTAACGACCGTTTTTTCGTTTTGTTTCTCACATCGATTGAGGGTGTTTTCCTTGTTCGGTGTCTGAGAAAATACGTTGGCACTCATAAGAAAACTGATCGGCAGCAAGGCTGTGATTAATGTTTTTTTCATTATTTTCACCTCATAAGTAATATCTAGATCCTAAGATCTAGGAGCATTCGTCCGGAGAATCTAAGTTTGAGTTGCGGGCATTGATATTCAAACGCTAGTAGCAGACTCATGTGATGAGCCCTAAAGCGTGAGCACCGATCCTACATCTGTTTAAATAAGTGAACAAAACTACGGCTGACCTCTAACTTCTCTGTTAAGCCTTTAATTTGCACCAAATGCCGACCGCGCATATCGCGTACCACACCCGAAATTGCCTTGGAGTTGACTAGCGTAGAGCGATGGATTTGCCAAAATAAATGCGGGTCGAGTTCTTCGGCAAGGTCTCGTACTGGTTTTCTGATGAGTGCTTCGTAAGTGGCGGTTTGTACTCGAGTATATTTTTCGTCAGATTGGAAAAAGAGAATATCTTCCACTGGAATTAAGCGTAATTCCTGACCGATAGAGGCTTGTATCCATTGCAGATAATTGGGTTTACTTGCAATCCCCAGTTGCTTGGCCAATTGTGCCAGCATATTACTCATATCATTTGGTTCGGTAGCGCTGTGGAGTCGTTCTTTTAGGCGTTCTACTGTGCGGCTCAAACGTTCAACGTCAGCGGGTTTAAGAACATAATCAACCGCACCCTGATCAAATGCTTCAACAGCATATTGGTCATACGCCGTAATGAAAACAATGTGTGGAATTTTGCCCTCGCTGTTGCCGATGGCTCTTGCGGCTTCTAGTCCCGTTTTAGCAGGCATACGTATGTCTAAGAAAGCCAAATCAGGTTGATGTTCGGCGACCATCTGTATCGCTTCTTCTCCGTTTTTGGCTTCAGCAATTATGTTCAGTTCTGGCCAAACTTGTTCTAGGCGGGAGCGCAATTGATCGCGCATTAGTCTTTCGTCGTCAGCAATAATGGCGGTGGGCATGTGAATTTTCCTTTATATTATTTAGCGTTTTTGTGGCGCTCTTTTTGCACTTATTTTGCACTTATTTTGCAATTTCGTAAGGTATCTCTATCATAACGCAGACACCGCTTGGTTGGTTCGCGGTTATGATCATTTGCCCACTATTTTTGTAGATGAGTTTGAGTCTTTCTCGTATGTTTTGTAAGCCTAGGCCGGTACCGTTGCTCTTAACTGCACCAAATCCTAAACCGTCGTCTTTGACACTCACGCGTAATTTATCCTCGAAAAGTTCAGCTCTAAATTGCAAGGTGCCACCTTCCGCCTTCACTTCCAAGCCGTGCTTAATTGAATTTTCAACTAAGGATTGCAGCATCATTGGTGGGAAACTGGCATTGCGTAAACCCTCAGGCATAATGAAGTCTATGTTGAGTCTTTCTTCCATGCGCATCTTGAGCAATTCAAGATAGGATTTCACCATATCTGCTTCGCGCCCCAAATTAGTTCTGGGTGCATTTTCTCGAATTTGTGGTAATACCGCGCGCAAGTAGGTGATCAAACTTCTTTGCATTGCTGCTGCCCGTGGCGGATTTGTTTCGATCAGGTATTCTACAGAGGCTAAGGTATTGAATAAAAAATGCGGTTCTACTTGCGCTTGCATCATTTGCATTTGCGCTTCTGAGACTTGTCTTAAGAGTGCTTCACGTTCGGCTGCGGCACTAGCGACTCTGGCTTTTTCATCCGCTCTTACTTTGCCTCCCATCAGCGCTTTCATTCCAAATAATCCAAAGATTAACAGGAGAACAAAGTTTTGGAACCAACGTGAGGATTCTATTCTCTCATCATCATAGGCATCGACAGCCGCATCGGTGGCCGCTTTTTTCATTTCTGCTTTAAGTTCTTTGGCCCATTTTTTGGGTAAGTTGATGCGAACTTCGTTTTCACCATAGGTGACCACTGCCGCGGGATTGGGTTTGCTGGTGGTGTCCTTTGAGATTCCCGCATCGGTAGGCGAGGGGTTATCATTGACTTCCTTTAGGCCATCGGCATTGATTTCTATATGGGTGTTGTTATGGGACTTGGGTGTGTCAGGTTCTTCTGGTGTTTTAATGCTTATCCCAGTGTCGTCTATCTCAATTTTTGGATCTTTATTCTTAGCACTAGCGGCTTGTTTTTGTTGTTTAGCACTGACTACTTGACGCGTTTTTTGTGTGTTGAAGTTGTCCGAAGATGAGAAGGTCTTTTGTAAAATATCTGCCGAAACCATTAGTAGGACAGCAAATAGAAAAAATTTCCACCACGATAATTTACTGACCCAAGTGGCTGTGCGGTCAAAGGCAATATTGAGCGCATTAAAAATTTTGCGCGCGTTGATTTGCATCATTTCTAGGGTTTTCGGATCCATAAACTACTGTTCTCATGTAAAGGCAACCCGGGGCGAAAAAACCCCTAGGTTTTGGAAATTCAACTGTAAATACAACTGTAAATACAACTGTAAGTGAAATCGGGTGGAATAGGGGACGATTTGCGACGTAGCGCAAAAACGCGGGTATAGGATGAATTCAATTTGGAATTATTGTAGACAATCGCTAGAATTTTGTGCCAACCACAGGCGTAAATCTTCCCTGGTCTGTGGTCTAGCGTAGAAATAACCCTGCGCTAGATGACATCCAAAGCCCATTAAAATTTGCGCTTGATGTTCGGTTTCTACACCTTCCGCGATGACTTTGATATTCAGGCTTTGACTTAATTGCACGATCATTTTGGCGATGTTGCCTTCGCCAGATTGTTCGCTGATCTCATTGACAAACGCGCGATCAATCTTAAGTTTGTCCACGTTGAGTTTTTGTAAGTGACTTAATGAAGAAAAACCAGTGCCGAAGTCGTCGATGGAAATGTGTATTCCTAGTTGCTTAATATGATGTAGAGTTTGAATCAATAGATCGGGATCGGTCATTGCCATCGATTCGGTGATTTCCAATTCCAAAGCATGTGCTGGTGCTTTCGTGTCTTCCAATGCCCTTTCTAAACTGTGTATAAATAATGGGTGGGAAAACTGCGCTTGTGACACATTAACGGCCATACGAAACCCGGTAAAGCCGAGGCTGTGTAAGTGCACTAGTTCGTAGCAGGCACTTCTTAATACCCATGCGCCAATATCGACAATCAAGCCTGAATATTCGGCAATTGGAATGAACTGATCCGGTGAGATATATGTTCCTTCTTCGGTTTTCCAGCGCAGTAAGGCTTCGGCGCCGACCGCAAACTTGGTGTTCATATCCACTTGTGGCTGATACACGACAAACAGTCGTTCATTTTCAAACGCTGCCCTTAAAGCGTGCATCATACGGACCCGTTCGCGGATCTCGACCCCCATGCCTATCGTGAAATAACTGTACGAGGAGCGTTGATTTGCCTTGGCGCGTTTGAGCGCGATATTGGTATCTTTGAGCGCATCCGAGCTTCCGCCATCGTATTTTTCTAGGCGAATTAAGCCTATGGTGGAGGACAATTGTACGTCTTGATTGTCAACCTTAAAGGGAAGATGAAAAATATGCAGAATGATGTTAGGTTCGACTATATCTTCATTGCCTAGTAACGCGAAAGTGTCACCGCCGACTCGAGCCAAGTGACAACTACTGCCAAAATGATCTAATAAGCGTTTGGCGACTACGCAGAGTAAAAGGTCGCCAAATTGATGTCCCAGAGCGTCATTGGTTTCCGCGAAATGATCAATGTCGATGAGTGAGAGTACACTCATTTCCTTTAACGGTGAGAGTAGAGTTTCGCTTAATGTTTGTAATAGTTTAAGACGATTGGCAAGTCCGGTAAGCGGATCAAAATAGGCATATTGATGCAGTCTAGAAGTGAGCATGACATTATCAAGACCAACCGAAATATTGCTACAAAATACTTCCAGTAGACGTATGTCCATCTCACTGATTATTTGGCTAGTCTGCAAAAATACCGACAGATTTTGGTACACAGTATTTTCAAAATGTAGCGCGACGCTGTTGCGACGATAAACATTTTTACCTGAAGAAATGGACTCGGCGAGTACCTCAAGTGTCTCTGCTTTGTTCACTTGATCTACGGTCTTTTCTAGTTGCGACAGGTAGGCATTGCTGGCCGCGATAATCTGAAAGGTTTCAAGCTTGGCTGACTTTTCCATGCCATCGGTCTGACTGCAAACAAAGCCCTCAACTTTTCTTCCTAATAGTGCGGCTAATTTTTGCAATGCACCGCTGGCAAAATTATGCAATCCTTTTTGTGCCATCAACTCCGTGCTGGCATTGGCAATGAGTTCTAAACCTCTTTGATTGGCGCTGATAGAACAAATCTGTTCGTATGATCTGATCGAGGAGGTGACCGTGGTATAGAGTTTGGTGCGGGTGAGTTCGGATTTGGTCTTATAGTCGTTGATGTCAAAATCACGAATGGCATCGATTTCCGGAGCATAGCCTGGTTGACCCGTGCGCAAAATAATACGCACGTCTCGTAGATTTAAATCGTTTCTTATGTAATTGACGAGAGTGAGTCCGGCGTCTTCCTGTTCCATAACCACATCGAGCAAGATCACCGCGACCTCGGTTTCCACGGTCAATAACTGACGTGCCTCAGTAGCTGAGTAGGCATGTAAAAAACTCAAAGGACGATTCTGAATTTCTAAATTGCCCAAGGCGAACATGGTCGCGGAATGCACATCGGGATCGTCGTCCACGATCATAATGCGCCATTTGGCAGCAGTCTCGTTTTGAAAAAATGCATCTTCCCTATTTACTTCATCTTGGAAGACTAAGGCATCATCATTTGTTTGATTTGCTTTGCTCATCTGCTCTAAGGCTCCAAAGGAGATTTGGTGATTGGTGGCGCTTTGACAAATCGGTTCTTTAGCTCAGGTCGTTTTTCGCTCTCATAGCAGTATAAAACAAGAACCGCGAATAAAACTGTTGGTTTACTGAAAATGTTCGCATTTAATTTATTTTTTAGGTGGTTTCGATCACAGATGTGCGCGGTTTGCTTTTAGCCGAGACGCAAAATCTTCGTCAAGACTGATAAAATGACTCAAACTTTAACCAAATTGCGAAAACTATGTCTGGAAATACTTTAGGTACTTTGTTCACTGTCACCACTTTTGGTGAATCTCACGGTCCTGCTATCGGTTGCGTTGTGGATGGTTGTCCGCCTGGATTGATACTTTGTGAGGCGGATATTCAGCCAGAACTTGATCGCAGACGGCCAGGTACTTCCCGTCATGTTACTCAAAGGCAGGAGCTCGACAAAGTAGAGATTTTATCTGGAGTATATGAGGGTAAGACGACAGGGACGCCGATCGCTCTCATGATCAGAAATGAAGATCAAAGGAGTAAAGATTACGGAAATATTGTTGATAGTTTTCGTCCTGGACATGCTGATTATACCTATTGGAATAAATATGGAATCCGTGATCCACGTGGTGGCGGTCGTTCGTCAGCGCGTTTAACTGCTCCAGCAGTAGCGGCGGGGGCGATTGCAAAAAAGTGGTTGTTTCAAAAGTATGGAACAACTTTTTGTGGTGGTATGCGTCAGTTGGGGAATATCGCTATTCCTTTCGTTTCGTGGGATCACACTTCGGAGAATCCTTTTTTTGCGCCGTCCAATGATCCGGTTTTGCTTGCTCAACTGGAGGCATATATGGATCAGTTGCGTAAAGATGGAGATTCTATCGGCGCGCGAATCGATGTTATGGCGCGCAATGTTCCTGTGGGATTGGGCGAACCAATATATGATAAATTGGATGCGGAAATTGCCTACGTCATGATGGGGATTAATGCGGTAAAAGGAGTGGAAATTGGCGCTGGTTTTCATTGTGTGACTCAACGCGGTTCAGAGCACGGTGATGAAATGAATTCTCAAGAATTTCTAAGTAATCATGCCGGTGGAATTCTTGGTGGGATTTCGACAGGTCAAGATATCAGCGTTTCTATGGCGATCAAACCTACCTCGTCGATACGTATCCCGCGCAACTCTATTGATACGGCTGGCAATCCTGTTAGGGTGGAAACCTTCGGTAGACATGATCCTTGTGTCGGCATACGTGCCACACCGATTGCAGAAGCGATGTTAGCCCTAGTTTTGATGGATCACGCCTTAAGACATAGGGCGCAGTGCGGGGATGTGCGACCTCCCAAAGAGTGAAAATTCACTGCGAGAAGGTCAAAGACATTGGGCGTCGAGGCGTGGAGAAAAACATTCATCCTCTTCTCCGAACTCTGCGCTAATGGTGCCGAACTTGGCGACGGTGATTGATCGCTTAAAAGCGATTTCATATGTGGTTGATGATTTGATTTGACGAAAATATAGCTTGTTGACCCTGTGCATCGTCCTAGTCAGAAAGTCGAAAAAAACCAGTCTCGTCTTCGTCCTATCACGGCTGCTCGCTTGAATCTGATTTTTTTATCGCTGATATTGCGGGTTGCATAGCGGCGAAAAATCTTAGGATTAAGGGGACTATTCAGCCGCTATGATAATTCATCAAAAAACGAAAACCCCTCAACGCCGAGACGCCGAGGCGCGCAGAGGTTTTCTCCGATTTTCTCCGCGTCTCCGCGCCTCAGCGTTGAGGGGTTTTGACTTTTTCTCATAGTGACTGAACAGCCACTGTTTAACAACCTTAAATTCCTGTAAATTCATCGGTATTGCGATGCACAATTGTGGCATAATCAAGAGCTAAATTGAAATTTCAAGCTCGCATATCTACAAAATGGCACAAACGATGGCAAAAACACTTTACGATAAACTTTGGGAATCCCATGTGGTTCACACCGAGCAAGATGGTACGGCGCTGATTTATATCGACCGGCATTTGCTACATGAAGTGACCAGCCCGCAGGCTTTTGAAGGTTTGCAATTGGCAGGACGCAAGCCTTGGCGAAGCTCGGCAAATCTTGTGGTTGCCGATCATAATGTACCGACCACTGATCGTAAAAATGGTATAGCCGATCCCATCTCGCGCCTGCAAGTAGAAACACTTGATGCCAACGCCAAGTATTTTGGCTTGACCTACTTTGGCATGAATGATTTGCGTCAAGGTATTGTGCATGTAATAGGGCCGGAGCAAGGTGCCACTTTGCCTGGTATGACCGTGGTCTGTGGTGACTCCCATACCTCGACCCATGGCGCCTTCGGTTGCTTGGCACATGGTATTGGTACATCCGAGGTGGAGCACGTTTTAGCTACCCAAACACTGATCGCAAAAAAATCCAAAACCATGCTCATTGAAGTGAATGGTAGGATACCCTTGGGTGTTACAGCCAAAGATATCGTGCTGGCGATCATTGGGCAAATTGGCACTGCGGGTGGCACAGGTTACGCAATTGAATTTGCTGGAACTGCGATACAGAGCCTCTCTATGGAAGGCCGTATGACGGTTTGTAATATGGCGATAGAGGCTGGAGCCAGAGCCGGTATGATCTCGGTCGATCAAACCACGATTGATTATGTGAAGAATCGCCCTTACTCACCGATTGGCGAGGCTTGGGACGCGGCGGTAAGGTATTGGGAAACTTTACATAGTGATGCGGAAGCTAAATTTGATGCTGTGGTGAAGTTGCAGTGTGAGCAGATTAAGCCGCAAGTGACTTGGGGAACCTCACCTGAAATGGTGGTGGCGATCGATGGTCAAGTCCCAAATCCAGCCGAGGAGCCCGATGCAGTTAAACGTGATGCCATCGTCAAAGCTTTGGCGTATATGGATTTGCAAGCCAATACCTTGATTTCAGAGATACAAATTGATAAGGTGTTTATTGGCTCTTGCACTAATTCACGCATAGAAGATTTGCGTGCGGCGGCGAGTGTTGTTGCAGGCAGAAAAAAAGCAGCTAACGTTAAGTTGGCGATGGTGGTGCCGGGTTCAGGTTTGGTTAAAGCGCAAGCTGAAATAGAAGGCTTAGATCAAATATTTATCTCGGCAGGTTTTGAATGGCGTGAGCCCGGTTGTTCCATGTGTTTGGCCATGAATGCAGATAAGTTGGAACCCGGTGAGCGCTGCGCCTCTACCTCGAACCGTAATTTTGAAGGTCGCCAGGGGCAGGGTGGACGTACTCATTTGGTTTCACCCGCGATGGCTGCGGCAGCGGGAATTGCAGGACATTTTGTGGATATACGCGAAGTCGAGCTTCTAGCGTGTTAAGTCAAATTTTATAGCAAGGATACGCAATGAAAAAAATACTCTCTCTCTTGGTTGTTTTAGGTATCTTGAGCGCTTGTAATACCATACAAGGCGTCGGAAAAGATGTGAAAAAAGTTGGCGAAGCCGTCGAAAACGCAGGGAAAAAATAGCATGGAAAAATTTGGATTGTTAGATGGTTTGGTTGCCCCCTTAGATAGAGCTAATGTGGATACTGACGCCATTATTCCTAAACAGTTTTTGAAGTCTATACAAAGAACTGGTTTTGGCCCGAATTTGTTTGACGAGTGGCGCTATTTGGATCACGGTGAGCCAGGTATGGATAACAGCCAGCGCCCCCTAAATCCTGATTTTGTGTTAAACCAAACATCGTATCAAGGTGCGGAAGTGCTATTGACGCGCAAAAATTTCGGCTGTGGTTCATCGCGTGAACATGCTCCTTGGGCACTGGGGCAATATGGATTTCGCGCCATTATCGCACCGAGTTTTGCCGATATTTTCTTTAATAACTGTTTTAAGAATGGGCTATTGCCTATCGTGTTGAGTGAAGAAGAAGTTGATGCCTTATTCAGCGCGGTAAACCAGCAAGGTGGCCTACGTCTACAAATTGATTTGGTAGCACAAACCGTGCGTATGCAAGATGGAAAATCCTATTCTTTTGACATAGATGGGTTTCGAAAACATTGTTTAATAAACGGATTAGACGATATCGATTTGACTTTGCAACACGCGGAAAAAATTCGTGTATTTGAAGAAAAACATATTGCAGCGCAGCCCTGGTTGACCGCGGCGATCTAATTGTAAAGAGAGAGAAAATCTCTCGATATTGAGGTTCAGAGTGCAAGAGGATAAAAGGAGGGAGTACTCCATTTGTCTTTGCGTAGTTACTAAATGGATTTGAAGAAAAACGCATGAAAATAGCAATCTTACCCGGTGATGGCATAGGCCCAGAAATCGTAGAGCAAGCCGTTAAAGTTTTAAACGCTTTAGACGAACAATTTGAAATGGAATGTGCTCCGGTTGGTGGAGCTGGTTACGAGGCCAGTGGTCATCCCTTACCTGAAGCGACTTTGAAGCTTGCTAAAGAAGCTGATGCGGTGTTATTTGGTTCTGTAGGCGATTGGAAGTACGATAGTTTAGAGCGCCAGTTAAGGCCAGAGCAAGCGATTTTGGGACTGCGTAAAAACCTCAATTTGTTCGCCAATTTCCGACCTGCGATTTTGTATCCCGAATTGTCAGGGGCTTCTAGCCTAAAACCTGAAGTGGTTTCTGGTTTAGATATTTTGATTATTCGCGAATTGACAGGCGATATTTACTTTGGTCAACCGCGCGGAGTGCGCGTCTGCCCTGACGGACCATTTAAAGGTCAGCAAGAGGGTTTTGATACTATGCGCTATGCAGAAGGTGAAGTGCGGCGTATTGCGCATGTGGCGTTTCAAGCTGCGCAAAAGCGTAGCCAGCGTTTGACCAGTGTCGACAAGGCCAATGTACTGGAAACTTTCCAATTTTGGAAAGACATCGTCATTGATGTGCATAAAGAATATCCGGACGTGGCTTTGGATCATATGTACGTCGACAACGCTGCCATGCAATTGGTGCGTGCACCGAAAAAATTTGACGTCATCGTTACTGGCAATATGTTTGGCGATATCTTATCGGATGCGGCGGCGATGCTTACCGGATCTATAGGGATGTTGCCGTCAGCGTCGTTAGACGCGAACAATAAGGGCTTGTATGAGCCTTCGCATGGTTCTGCACCTGATATTGCTGGCAAAGGTATTGCCAATCCATTAGCCACGATTTTGTCCGCGGCGATGATGTTACGTTTTTCTTTAGCTAAGCCTGAGCAAGCCGATAGAATAGAAAATGCAGTGAAAAAAGTACTGGCACAGGGTCTGCGTACGCCAGATATTTATGAAGACGGTTGTACTAAAGTTGGTACGGTGGAGATGGGCAATGCGGTTGTCGCGGCCTTAGCTTAGTGCCGTGTAATAATGCTGGGTAATTCAGTGAAATAAGGGACGAAAAAATGAAATTAGTAGGCTTGGTAGGTTGGCGTGGGATGGTTGGTTCGGTTCTGATGCAACGTATGTCAGACGAAGGTGATTTTGATCATATTGAACCGGTGTTTTTTTCAACTTCGAATACCGGTGGCGCAGCGCCAGCGATGGCCAAGAATGAAAAAACCTTAAAAGACGCCAATGATATTGCAGAATTAAAGAAGTGCGACATTATCATTACCTGCCAAGGTGGCGACTACACGAATGACATTTTTCCGCAATTGCGTGCGGCTGGATGGAATGGATTTTGGATCGATGCTGCATCCAGTTTGCGGATGGAGAACGATGCCATCATCGTTCTCGATCCAGTCAATCTAGAAGTCATTAAATCCGCCTTGTCACGTGGCGTTAAAAACTACATCGGTGGCAATTGCACGGTTTCGTGTATGTTGATGGGATTAGGCGGTTTATTTAATCACGGCTTGGTCGAATGGATGTCGTCCATGACTTACCAAGCCGCTTCCGGTGGTGGTGCGCAACATATGCGTGAACTTTTGACTCAGTTCGGTAGTATTAATGCTGAAGTCAAGGCTTTGTTAGACAATCCTGCCGCTGCGATTCTCGAAATTGATCGTAAAGTACTTGCCAAGCAACATGCGTTGACGGCCGACGAAACCAAGCAATTTGGCGTGCCCTTGGCTGGTAGTTTGATTCCGTGGATAGATAAGGATATGCACAACGGCGTGTCTAAAGAAGAATGGAAAGCTGGTGCAGAGACCAACAAAATTTTAGGTTTGGGCGAACAATTTGGCACTACTCCAATTGCCGTTGATGGCCTTTGCGTGCGTATAGGCGCCATGCGTTGCCATTCACAAGCTTTGACCATTAAATTAAAGCGCGACGTGCCTTTGGACGAAATCAACGACATCATCGCGCAGAATAATCAATGGGTTAAAGTTATTCCTAATACCCGTGAAGATTCCGTTAGAGACCTCACTCCCGCAGCAGTCACTGGCAGCTTAAATATTCCGGTGGGACGTTTGCGTAAAATGCAAATGGGGGGCGAGTATCTGTCGGCCTTTACCGTTGGCGATCAACTGTTATGGGGGGCAGCAGAACCCTTACGTCGTATGTTAAGAATTTTGATCGATTAAATCAACTTTCAAATATGACTTTACTAAAAGGAATAGCTGGCTATTCCTTTTTTTTTGTCATTTGTTGGAAAAAATCTTTTTTTTGAATTTTTCAGTGAAATTGTCTAGCAGTAACAACGGATTTTCCGTTAAAGTGTTATTTTGCATCTTAATGTATTGTCCATATCTAGAAATCACGTTAAGCTTGCGCGATAAGTTGGCTAATGTTATCGTGGTTCAACATGCCATCCGTTTGCTTAATTTCAGGGGAAATGTTCTATAAAATGCATAACTATAAACGCCTGTCCATGAATATTTTAGGACGTCAAGTGCTCAACGCCGCGGTCGTCTCCTCTTTATTGGTTTTTTCAAACGCCTATGCCACTGGTTTAGGTAAGATTACGGTGCTCTCTTCTTTAGGCCAGCCTTTAAAAGCTGAGATAGAAATTACGGCGCCTAATAAAGAAGAGATGAATTCTTTGATTCCCAAGATTGCTTCGGTAGAGGCTTTTCGTCAGGCCAATATCGAATTTAATCCGGCCTTGCTGTCACTGCATTTCGCCATCGAACAACGTGGTAGTGCGTATGTGGTGAAGGTGACGTCGAGTCAAGCGATGAATGAGCCCTATGTGGATTTTTTGCTTGAAATGACGGCGGGAAGTGGCAAGATGGTGCGCGAATATACCATTTTATTAGACCCAGCAGAGTTGGCGACTACTCAGCCAGCGCAAATAAGTAATGGTAATTCCAGCCTTAATAATGGAAATAAATCCAAGCCTGTAGCAGTTAAGTCATCGACAAATGTAACTCCGGCGGATCCTGCAGGACAGCCGGAAGCGAGTGGCGCAAGTCATTCAATACCAAAAAAAAACCCGTCTAGAGCTTCGACTCCTGTTAAATCTGAGTTGGCAGTTAAGCCAAGTAAGCT
>JAIELM010000020.1 GCA_019752975.1 Undibacterium sp.
CTTTTCGCTTTGTTTGATTTTGACTAAAATAATGATGCATCGACCAATAAATCAATTCACCAACTAACCAACCAACTAATTAACTAATAAAGACGAGTTTTTATGAACGCTCAATTATCTACCCTAGTGTTAGGTATCCTGCTTTCTCTTTCTGGATTAAGCTATGCGGCTGATGTCGCTCCTGTGATGGATGCCAAATCCTGTGAGTCACCTAAGTATCCTAAAGCTGCGCTCATGAATGAAGAGACTGGAACGGTGACCCTGGGATTTCTTGTTTCCGCTGACGGTAAAGTGGTCGAGTCAAAGGTTGAAAAATCAAGCGGCTCAAAAAGTTTAGACAAGGCTGCTTTGTCTGCTTTGAGTTTATGTAAATTTAAGCCCGGCAGTAAAGATGGTAAGCCGGATCAATTGTGGGCAAAAGTGGATTTTGTATGGAAGCTTGAGTAGCCGTATTATGCAGGACAAGACTCAATTGTTTTATCGTAACCCGTCAGTGTAGTCTATTGACGGGTTTGTTTTATTGTAACGGACTGAAAAAATCGCCTAAGTGCCGTGATCATCCTGCTTATGTTTTATCGCAGTTGTCGTCGGGGCTTTTAGCTAGGACGATTTTTAGTCAGTCCTACTTTGTCGATTTTGTTAAGGAATAATATGTACCTCACGTTTGCTAATGGAGTTTGGGCTGAAGGTAATGTGCCACTAGTTGGCGCACAAGATCATGCGCTGTGGTTGGGATCGACTATATTTGATGGTGCTCGCGCGATCCGCGGTCATTTACCTGACTTAGATTTACATTTGGCGCGTGCTTTACGCTCTGCTGAACACTTGGGCTTAACTTGTCCGTATACCGTGGAAGAGTTAATCACGCTAGTGCATCAAGGCGTGGCACAATTTCCCCCAGATGCTGAGCTGTATATTCGTCCATTGATCTTTGGTACTGACGGTTTACTTATCCCAACGAAGTGTGGTTTCGCGCTCACTTTGTTTGATGCTGCTTTACCCGATTTCGTGGGTTTTTCCGCCTGCCTCTCTCCGCTACAAAGACCAAGCCCTAAAATGGCACCGACCGATGCCAAAGCTTCCTGTCTCTATCCTAATACCAGTCGTGCATTAGTTGATGCTAAAGCGCGTGGTTATGAGAATGCAGTGGTGTGCGATGGTGAGGGCAATGTGGCGGAATTTGCGACCGCCAATTTGTTCTTTGTAACAGCCGATGGTGAGGTGGTGACACCGATTGCGAATGGGAGTTTTTTATCTGGCATCACGCGTGCTAGAGTTATTTCCTTGCTCAAAGAAGAGGGAGTTGAAGTTACACAACGCAGTGTCAAGCCAGATGAATTGAATCAAGCAAGGGAGATTTTTAATACTGGTAATTACGGTAAAGTCATGCCCTGTACCCGCTATCAAGAGAGAGAGATAGCAATTGGTGAAGTCGCGACACTTGCCCGAAAATTGTATATGGATTTTATGCAGGAAACCTAATAACGGATCGCACGTATTCCCGGCGACACCCTCGAACCGGGATGATTTTGAGTAAGTCCAAATACTGTGTAGTAGAGAGAAATAATTGCCGCAATTGCCGCGATGATGGTTATTCGTTTTACCTAGGAAAGTGCCGCAATGAGCCACGATGCTAGTCAACACGCGAGTCAAGAGCAGCATCATCTGCGCTGCGATTTACTTATCGTCGGTGGCGGTATCAATGGTGTAGGCATAGCTCGCGATGCTGTAGGACGAGGCCTTTCTGTTGTCCTTTGTGAGAAGGATGATTTGGCGGCACATACTTCATCGAGTTCATCCAAGTTAATTCATGGCGGCTTGCGCTATCTTGAGTATTATGAATTCGCGCTAGTGCGTAAGGCTTTGATAGAACGCGAAATTCTGATGCGGATAGCGCCGCATATCATCACTCCGATACGCTTTGTCATGCCACACGTTGCGGGTTTGCGGCCACGCTGGTTATTGCGGCTAGCCTTATTCCTGTACGATAATTTGGCTCCACGCGAGCTCCTGCCTGGGACGGAGTCGATTCGGTTTTCAAAGCATGAAACTGGTGCCGCATTAAATTCCTCCTTAACCCACGGTTTTATGTACTCAGACGCATGGGTGGACGACGCTCGTTTGGTGGTGCTCAACGCTATTGATGCAAAAGAGCGTGGGGCGAAGATATTGACGCATACCGAATGTGACAGTCTGGAACAGAAGAACGGACGATGGTTGGCAAGATTGAGGCGGCACGTGCCACATGCAAGTGGCGAGTCAGATGAAGACAACATATTAGTCGATGCTGCTATGGTAGTGAATGCGACAGGTTCTTGGGTTGAACAATTTCAGCATAGACTCTTACCAGCAATAGCATCGGCACCCACCATAACTGCCGCCAAATCATCAACAGCACTACCCCCAATTCCCCCCGGTACACAAAAAAAATTGAGACTGATTAAAGGCAGTCATATCGTCGTGCCACGCCTGTTTGAACATGAGCATGCTTACATCTTCCAACACCCAGACGGTAGGGTGATTTTTGCTAGCCCTTTTCAGGGGGCTTTTACCTTGATCGGTACTACCGACAGCGAATTTGTTGGGAACTTGGACGAAATGGCGATTTCGGAAGTGGAAGTTGATTATCTCTGTTCGCTAAGTAATCATTATTTTGCCAAACAAATCTCTGCCAAAGATGTGCGCTGGTCTTATGCTGGTGTACGCCCTTTGGTCGACGATGGGAATCAAGATGCAAAGGCGATCACACGCGATTATCATTTGCAATTGGTCACCGAGGGCGCGCCAATACTGCATGTTTTTGGTGGAAAAATTACCACTTATCGTCGTCTCGCCGAAGACGTGCTTGCTTTGATTGCTCCAGTATTAGCTTGTAGTGAAAGTAGTTGGACTGCCCATGCCTGTTTGCCAGGTGGAGATCTTGCGGGCATGTCCCCGCAAGAGCAAGACGGCCAATGTTTAGCCCATTTTGTACAGCAATGCCGCGAGCGCTACTCTTGGTTGCCTGATCAATTATTACAGCGCTTTGCCCGTTCTTACGGAACTCGTATTCATCGATTATTAGCTGATTGCGTTGACCTAGAGAGCTTGGGTGAGTGCATTCTGGACGATTTGTATGAGCAGGAAGTGCGCTACTTGATAACGCATGAATTTGCACAAACCGCGCAAGATATCCTGTGGCGGCGCAGCAAGCTTGGCTTGCACATGGCTGCTGACGCCCACATTCGACTCGACGCTTGGATCCGTAGTCAAATCGTGTCTGCGGGCGGTTCGTCGCCGTAATTGACTCTCTATTCCGCTCATCTTGCAATTTGTCGCTCTGTGTTCGACGAGGAGATCCTTTTTCCTTACAGTAGCACCATAGCGAGCAAATACCGCACCATTGGCGCACAAAGGAGAGAGCGATGAACAAGACTGAATACATGAATACCCTACAGCAAGAGTTACAGGGTTTACCTACTGAGCAAATAGACGAAACCATGTGGGTCTATGAGCAGAAATTTGTTGATGGCATGGTCGCAGGCAGCAGTGAAGCTGAGATTGCCGCCAAATTACCCAATCCTCGTTTAGTGGCGGCACAAAAGCGCGCTAGTACTAGGGTGCAAAAACTCGGATCTAACTATAAGGTGGCCAATCTTTTTGGATTGCTCATTGCCACCATTGGCCTGTTGTTCCTGAACGGTTTAATGTTAATGCCGGTTATTTTTTACGGCCTATTCGTCTTCGTTTCCTACATCATTTCTTTGCTTGTCTATGGTCTAGGCATAGGTCTCTTTGCGGCCAGCGTCTCGGGTGTCGGCGAAATGGAATTCAAGCTACCACACCACTCATATCACGATCGAGGGCATGTTCGTAGTCGAGATGTACGTGGCTTTAATCACGATGTCGGGCGCGTTACGGTAGATATCAATACGGCCGGGGTCTTAGTTAACCGTGATGGTGTGGCCCAAACGGATGGTCTAAAAACTTTAGAGAGACACTGGGATGGGCGAGTTGGAGCGCAGGACGTCAGTATTCATATCTCTAATCGTTTAACGGGGCGTAATGTGATACTTGGAATTGGGGTGATGGGCATCGGTATTGCGTTGCTGCTGCTATGCCTCATGTTGACCAGATTAACGTTCATCGGGTTTAAGAAGTATGTATTGTGGAATTTATCCTTGCTCCGTAGTGCTATGCAATCTTAATCGTCACCAATTATTTAGAGAGAATAAAAATGAAACCGCTCACCATTATCGCCGCAGGACTGTTGATTTTTGGCTTGACTATCGCATTGTTTATCGTCGTGATCATGCGTGCTAATGCTTATCATCCGGCACCATCAGCTGCTTCAATAGTGTCTGCAACTAGCAGCACAAGCGCTGCTAGTACAGCATCGGTTAGCGCAAGCGCTGCTGGTACAGCATCAGGTAGCGCAAGCGCCCCGAGTGCCACATCGAGCAGTGCAGTGAAATTGACTAACGCCGCAAAACCTAAGTAAGTAAGAATGATTTTTGTCGATAAAAAACAACGATTCATTTGAGTAATCATGTTTAATTGCACAGAATTGGATTCTGAGATAATCTTTGATCGTTTGCTAATTTTCACCTAATAAAAACGAGGCAGGCAGTTGCGCTTTTATGCGCAACTGCTAACTAAGAAGGTGATATATTTATGCGATTATCCTCTTGAAGATTCGGATTTATGACTACTTTTTACCGTACTAGCCTATTTTCAGTATTGTTCGCGTTTGGCCTCAGCAGTGCAGTGCTAGCGCAGCAAAATGTCATGCAATATGTCAGTGCCGCCAACGCCAAAGTAGCGAAGGCAGCGGCACTCAAGTCAAAATGGGATGGTCCAACTTCAGGTCCCAAACTACAGAAAGATAAAAGAATTATTTTTATCGCTCAAGACATGAGTGATGCGGGGATCAGTGGTCTTTTTGCCGGTATGAAAGAAGCTTTGGCTGGCACCAACTGGCAATTATTACCTTTGAATTGCAATGGTAATTGCAATATCAGTGGCGATCAAGTCGTGAAGCAAGCATTAGGGATGAAAGCCACTGGGATCGTGTTGGCCGGTGTTGATGCCGCCAGTCAAGCTAAGGGATTAGCGCTCGCTGCGGCAGCTCATGTTCCGGTAGTTGGGTGGCACGCGAGTATCAAACCTGGTTCGGTCACTGGCTTATTTACAAACGTGATGACTGAGCCTAAAGAAGCTGCCCAGATTGCTGGATTGTTTGGGGTAGTTGAAGCTAATAGTAAAGCGGGTATTGTGGTGTTTACCGATAGCTCCACTCCTTTCTTGGCGGCCAAGTCGGCAGCCATAGTTGATACGCTTAAGCAATGTCAGTCCTGTAATATCCTCAGTGTAGAAAGCCTCCCTTTGCCTGAATCGCGTAAAAAATTCCCGACGGTGATCGAGGGTTTAGTGAAAAAGAATGGGGTAAAGTGGACGCACGTTATCGCTGTTAATGATGTGTATTTCGATATGATGGACAATCCTGAAATTGAAAAAATACTACAAGGAACTAAGTTACGCGGCATTTCCGCCGGAGACGGTTCTACCAGTGCCTATAAGCGCATACACAAACAAGATTTGCAAATTGCCTCGGTACCAGAACCTTTGTTTTTGCACGGTTGGCAGTTGGTCGATGAACTTAATCGTGCCATGTCTAACCTCACCCCTAGTACCTACATTGCGCCCTTGCACTTGGTGACTTCTCAAAACGTGAGTTATGATGGAGGCACTAAAGATGTCTACGATCCGTCCAATGATTTTCGAGCTAAGTATTTAAGTTATTGGGGAAAATAATCGTCGACTTAGTGGCAAAGGGCGATATCATCGCCCTTTTTTTCTAGGTTCAATCTATGAATAAATCGCTCGCCATCCAAATCGCCAACGAATCTTTGCGTTTGAACTTGCTCAACGAGGCTAATACCCAGTTTTCACAGGTAGTTCGCTATGTCAGTGATGAGGGTTGGTGGTTAAATATTCCATTAGCCAATTTTCGTAAAGAAAACCACTTCTTACTGTGCAATGAAAAAGCCGGTATGATTCGCCACTTGACCATTAAGGCCAATCATATTCTCAGCCCTGCTACCAAGTTTCGCGTCAAAGATGGCGTCGCCGACATTTTCATTTCCGCAGCTAATCCCAAAAAATTGGTCGACGTTCTGCAAGGTGGTAGCAAATATAGTTTTAACAAACACCTCGTTGACGAGCATCGCTACTAGTCTAATTTTGCTATACAAATCCACGTAAGCCTTGTAAGCCCCCAGTGTGCACCGCGACGATGCGTTCGTTTTTCGTAAAAAAATTTTTACTGGCGAGTTGGTGCAAAGCGTAGAACATTTTTGCAGTATAAATCGGCTCAATTTCTAGCTGAGTTTGTAAGCTAAATTCTTGCGTAAATGTGCGTAATGCGAGAGGCGCTTTGGCAAAGCCGCCGTGTTCAAAGCCCGTTAATATCTCAAAATTTTGATAAGCCGGATAGCCACTAGCGAGGAGCAAATCACTGACATCTTGCCTGAGGTAGTGTGCGTTTTGTACGCAGGCGATCCCTAAGACGCGACCGCGGCCTTGCATGCCCGCCACTAGACCCGCTAAGCTGGTTCCTGTGCCGCAGGCAACCACCAAGGTCTCAGGCACGAAGTCTAATTCATCGACCAATTCGGCCATGCCTTTGAGTGCCAAACTGCTGCGCCCGCCTTCGGGTAACCATAGTGCCTCGGTCGTTGATGACAGTGGCAATAGCGAGACTAACTCCTGCCATGCCAAGTCTTCAACACGCAAACGGCGATACATCTCTCGCGACACAAATTGGAGTGCCATCCCAAGAGCGGTACAGTCTTTTAAGGTCGCTGTCAGCTCATCACCTTGAGCGCGTAGGCCGCGCACAAACGCCATGCTGGACAAGCCAGATAAGCTCGCAGCATGTGCTAGGGCGTGCAAGTGATTGGACCAAGGACCGCCCATAGAAATCAACGTAGGAGCGAAATTTCCCCGATGTGCTTCGACGTTTTGTAAAGGGTATTTCAATTTCCGAAACTTATTTCCCGATACCTGTGGATGTAATAAGTCGTCACGCTTTACCCATAACTCAACGCCGGGAAAAAGTCTGCAATCTGGTTTAGAGAGGCATTGTAGAGGCGAGGCATGAGAGGAGAAAAGCATGAAGTGGACGCTGCTATGCTAAAGTGGAGTTTTGTTATTGTGCCGTGAATTTTACCATGCCAAAAAAAGAGACCATTCCTTACGTCCAGCAGCAACTATTAGAAGCCATCGCGCAGTTAAAGGATGGCAAGGCACGGGATCAAGTTTTATCGACCCTAGAGGCAGTGTGTTCACAATTGCAAAGCTTAGTGACGCACGACCATTTAACCGGCGCGTTAAATCGGAGGTCTTTGCTAGAAAGCTTGGAGAAAGAGCTGCAAAGGTCTAAGCGCACCGGACATACCTTTACCGTTGCGCTGATAGGCATTAGCGGTTTGCCCGAGGTGATGGAGCAACACGGACAAGAGATCCCAAAACAGATATTGCAAATCGTCACCAAACAAGCCAACTTGGCCTTACGTGAATTAGATTCTTTTGGCAGGGTTGGCGCCACCGAATTTGCCATAGTGATGCCAACAACCTGGCTAGATCAAAGCTTAGTGGCGGTCGAAAGGCTTAAAGCACAAATTCTTTCTTACGACTGGAGTCAAATCGCCGCTGGCCTACAAGTGACATTCTGCACTGGACTGACCAGCAACGCGCCAGGCGATCAAGCCGAGAAGGTCTTGCTACGTGCTGACCTCGCCTTACAACAAGCGCGTCAAGCTGGAGATGATAGCGTTCGACAAGTTGAGGCTGATTTGCCTGTGGGTTAATGTGGCGTGTAGACGTCTTTTTTATCAATCGTCAATTTGGGGCTACGCTACAGCTTATGCTCGAAGTCAATAATAGCGGAATGGAGATAGGGCATTCCGACAAAAATATTTTCTGATCATCAACAAATTTAGTTTTTTACGCTGTTAATCCTCGATTCTTGCACTTAAGGCGCTTATACATGAAATTGACCGTACGATATTGCTTTACATTTGCTGTGCTCCTTCTATTGAGCTCCTTATCTTCAAGCGCACAAGATAAATCAGATGCCGCTGCTCAATTGCCAGGCATAGAACTTTTTTTTGAAAATCCTAGTTTTAGTGAGGCGACACTGTCACCAAATGGAAAACTACTTGCGGTGTTGATCGCAAAAAAGGATACCCGTAAGTTACTCGCAATCTATGAAATATCTAATGCGAAAGTTACGATTGTTGCCGATTATCGGTATCTGGATGTCGGGCATTTTCAATGGATCAGTGATACTCGGCTTGTGTTCGACGCATTCGATAATCAGAAAGCGCAAGGGGAAAGTTATGAAGCACCTGGGTTATTTGCCGTCAATGCAGATGGAACTTCTTTTCGACAGTTAGTGAGCCAGATTCAATACACGGAGGGCGCGACTGTGGAGCGCCGGGAGCGCGAATTGTTACCGTGGTATACACAACTTTTGCGCAATGTAGGGCGTCAAAATTCAGAGTATGTGTATGTCGAACGCCCGATGATGGACAGTTTGAATTGGAATGAGATCTCACACGTAACCTTGTTAAGACTAAATACCCTGACTGGTTATTCTGAAAGAGTTGATGGGCCGTTCGGAGTGCGTTACTGGTTGCTCGATCATAGCGGCGAACCACGTGTCGCAGTAACACTCAACAAAAATATTGAGACCGTGAACTACTTGGATCCAGAAACGAAAAAATGGCGTAAATTGGCGGAATTTGATACCTATCGACGGGGGCAAGCGGCATTTACACCGCACGGATTTGGAGCGGACGGACGTTTTTATGTAGTCACCAATAATGGTGGTGATAAGGATGCACTGTATACCTTTGATTTGAACGCACTCAAATTAAGCGAAAAGCCGGTTTTTTCGTTATCTCACTATGATTACACTGGTTCCTTGGTCACTAATGCAAGCTCGACGTTGGGGGTGCGTTTTCAAAGTGATGCTGACGAAACTTTTTGGTTTGATCAGAAAATGGGAGCGATTCAAAAGACAATTGACGCGAAATTACCGAATACCTTGAATAGAATATCCTTGGCTCAACGATCCGAATTATCAGTTGTATTGGTTGAGTCGTATTCCGATGTGCAACCCAAAGTCTATTTTCTTTACAACTTCGAAACGGGTGAAATAAATAAAGTGGGTGAGATGTATCGAAATATTTTGCCGAGTCAGATGGGTACACAGCAGATGGTACGTTATAAAGCGCGAGATGGTTTGGAGATTACTGCGTATCTGACCTTACCACCTGGCAGCAAGGGGAAGAACTTACCCCTTGTTGTGATGGTGCATGGCGGGCCTTTCGTGCGCGGGAAGACATGGGGGTGGGACGCACAAACACAGTTCCTCGCATCACGTGGCTATGCCGTTTTGGAACCGGAATTTCGAGGTAGTAGGGGATTTGGAGGCGCCCATTTTCATGCGGGATGGAAGCAGTGGGGTTTGGCTATGCAAGATGATATAGCCGATGGGACAAAATGGGCTATTGACACGGGCATTGCGGCGCCGAATCGTATATGCATTGCAGGTGCCAGTTACGGTGGGTATGCGACACTGATGGGTCTCATCAACAACCCAGAACTTTATCGCTGCGGATTTGAATGGGTTGGTGTTACTGACATTAAATTGATGTTTGATGGTTATCGAGGGCGCGATTCTGATTTGCCCGAAGTGTGGAAAAAATATGGCATGCCCGTACTTATTGGCGACCCCATCTTGGATGCAGAACAATTAAAGGCGACTTCCCCATTATTGCAAGCGGCACGGATAAAACAACCATTGTTGCTAGCGTATGGTGGTGCCGATAGACGGGTACCATTGTTTCACGGCACTACTTTTCGTGATGCTGTGAAAAAGCACAATCAAGAAGTTGAATGGTTGGAGTATCGTGATGAGGGGCATGGGTGGTTTTTACCCAAGAATCGTATTGATTTTTGGGGGCGCGTAGAAAAATTTTTACAGCGGCAGATTGGTCAATAATCGAAACTGATAATCATCTAGCCGCCTTCCTCCAATAGTATATGTCCTTGGAGTAAAGTTGATTTGAGAAACGAAACTTTTCCTAGTAATTGACGAATATTTTGTTTGACTGCTTGCCTACCGGGGATTTATAGGTGACTCCGCTGATACGTTTCATGGTTTAATTGCATTTGTTAATTGATCAATCAGTTGTTTGCTGGCGCATAAAAATGATTAAAAAAATATCTCAATTTTTACTTTTTCTTTTTGTGGTTTATGTGGCTTTGTGTATTGTGTTGTTTGTATTGCAGCGATCGTTTATTTATTATCCACCGAACGTGACCTATATAAATGATCCCACGACGCTGAAGTTGAAGAATGATGGTGAGGAATTGTTAGTGAGCGTTCGTCAACAGAAGACGACCAAAGCGGTGATTTATTTTGGTGGAAACGGCGAAGACGTCTCATACAATCTGCCAAGTTTATCCAATATTTTCCCTGATGCCGCAATTTACCTCTCTCATTATCGAAGTTTTGGCGGGAGTACAGGAAAACCATCCGAGCAAAGTTTAGTGAATGACGCTCAAATCTTGTTCGATTATGTCCACGCACAACATGCCGACATTGTGGTGATTGGACGAAGTTTAGGAAGCGGTGTGGCGATTCAGTTAGCAAGTTCGAGGTCGGTGTCAAAGTTGGTTTTAGTAACTCCATATAACAGCATTTTAGAACTCGCCCAAAATCAGTTTCCTTATTTCCCAGTTGGATTTTTGTTACAAGACAAATTTGAATCTTGGCGTTATGCTCAGAAAATTACGGCACCAACTTTGATTATTGCCACACCAAGTGATGAATTGATCCCATTCTCCAGTACCCAATCCTTGCTAAAGCATTTCTCTCAAAATGTAGTCACAATGACCGCAATAAAGAATGTTGGACACAATACGATTAATGCTAGTCCGGCATATAAAGCGGCATTGAGGAAATTGAATTTTTAAAACACGGTGAATTGAAAGTTTGTAGTGCAGAATAAAGAAACATGGCGGTCCTCGGTTGGATCCCGGTACTCTTGAGCATTGTTGAAGATTGGCGAAATCGAACTAAAAACATCGATTTTAGTTTGCAAGAAAGATGGAGAAATCATGGAGGTTCGAACAAAAAATGCCTCCCTGAACAAATTTATCCAAGCCCAACAACATCGCTGCAAACCGACACAGATTTTTCTTGGCGTCGCTAGTGCTAGCCCCTACACTGCAAACAATGCAACCTCTACCCGAGCTCGTTAGTGAAATTCTCTATTGGATTACGTCTTTTCGTCACAGTACTTCTTTCGATCACTACAGTGGCCATCGTTGCGCTACTCCTAATGCAAGAAAAAGTCAGTTCTAGTTTCGCAGATTATGCGATCAAGATTGAGTTGGCTCGACTTCAGGAAGTCAGTGATGCCATCGAAGAGCAATATGCGAAACAGAAAGATTGGGGATTTTTACCGACTAGCGAAACAGAAAAAAAGAACTGGGTCAGCGAAGAATTAATCAGATTGCGCAACGACAAAATCAAAATCAAACCTAGCGTTGAACCGGTAGCTGCCCTATCACAAAAGAGTCATGTCGTAGCTCCGAATACAAAAACTGCCGCCCCCGTGCCGCCCGTTCCACCGATGGTGTCAGAGGTAGAGCAGAGCCAAATTCAAACCGCAAGCACACCCAAAATTCAGCGCACTGTTTCCAAAATCATTTACTCTGGTGATGAGATTGGACTACCGCCACTTCCCCCACCACCGCCTGCCCCCCCAGCGCCACCACCGATAGAGAAGCGCATTCCCCAAGACATTGCTGAGCGTGCACCACAAGCTGTTGGGCTAACAAATAAAATTGTCGTCATACCAGATCTTTTTTCTCGGATCAGCATCCTCGACAAAAATGAAAACTATTTAGCTGGGCTGCCACTCAGTGATCAAGCAAGCGCAGTTCGCCCGCTCCACTTTGAAAAGGAATTGATAGGCTATATTCAAGTCGTGAAATCGAGACGTCCCAGCGACAATATGGCGCGAGATTTCGTGCAGGATCAATCCGATACAATTGCGCTCATCATCATCGCCAGCATCCTACTTAGCGCGATCGCAGCGAGTATTCTCGCTCTACATTTTCGACGCCCTATACAAAAACTGGTGGATGGATCTCAGCAGTTAGCCGATGGGCGCTTTGAAACTCGATTGCCCGAAAATCGTAGCGATGAATTAGGCGAATTGGCGCGTAGTTTTAACCAGCTTGCTATTAAGCTCGCGCACGCTGAACAAAGTCGTCGTCAGTGGGTGGCAGACACCTCACACGAATTACGTACACCCATTTCCGTACTTCGTGCGCAATTGGAAGCGATACAAGATGGCATACGCGCCGCTACGCCAGACAACATCAGTCTCATGTTAAGGCAAGTTCTGTCACTGAATAAATTAATTGATGAACTATATGCTTTGGCTAAGTCTGATGTTGGTGAATTGGCTTACCACATGGGGCGTGTCGATGTCCTAGCCTTGGTTCAAGAAGAATGTGCCAACTTCAAAGAGAAGCTTCAAACTGCACGATTGCGTCTTGAAATCAAAAACGATATACAAGCGTCCAATACGGACAACTTGGTTCAGGGTGATGTCGATCGCCTACGTCAAGTAATCATCAACCTTTTGGAAAATGCCATCCGTTATACACAAGCCGATGGTCAAATTCGCCTACAAATTCGCCTACAACTTAGCGCAATGACGCATCAATCACACGGTAGGACACAGGCGAAGCTAATCATTGATATCGAAGACAGCGCGCCTGGCGTTCCCGATCAAGCATTAAAGCGATTAAGCGAAAGGTTTTACCGCGTCGACGCTTCGCGCAATCGACAACAAGGCGGTGCGGGTCTAGGCTTGGCCTTGTGTGCTCGTATCATCGAAGCGCATCAAGGTAAGCTAACATTTTCTCATTCCAACTTGGGCGGTTTGCACGTTCGCATAGAGTTACCCAAGGAGCCGATTTCCACATGAACGCCACTCCCAAAATACTGATCGTAGAAGATGAACCCGATCTAGCCGAATTGATAGCAGATTACGTACGCGCATCAGCGTACGACGCGAAAATTATTGGTGACGGACAGCTCGCGCTTCTAGAAATTCAAAAAGAGCCGCCGAGCTTAATCGTGCTCGACTTAATGCTGCCAGGTCTTGATGGCATCAGTATATGTAAGCAAGTGCGTGAATTTTCGCAAGTCCCCATCATCATGGTGACAGCGAAAGTCGAAGAGATTGATCGCTTGCTGGGATTAGAAATCGGTGCAGATGATTATCTCTGCAAACCATTTAGCCCGCGCGAACTGGTCGCAAGAATCAAAGTCATTTTGCGCCGCATTCCCGACAATATGTCCTCCTCGAACAAAGAAACAAAAGTTCAAATTGATGCCGCCGCTTTTGCGATTAGCATCAATAGTAAAGTAATGGATTTGACCCGCAGTGAGTACCTGATTTTTTGCGCGCTTTTACAACATCAAGGTCAGGTCTTCTCGCGTCAGCAATTACTCGACATCGCCAATCAAGATGCGCTGGATGTGACGGATAGAGCAGTCGATAGCCACATCAAAAATTTACGGAAGAAAATCCATCACATTCTGCCTGACAGCAACCCTATACTGTCGATTTACGGTTTGGGTTATCGTTTCGATGGCTTTGATTAATTTTCACCGCCATCGCTTCGCTTCACCACATTGTCTCCACAATCTAAGCTCATGATGTAGTCATTGGCAATCAAGATTCCTGCCAAAAACCTTGACCTTTTTTAGGAGACATCATGAAACCAATTCTTATCGCAACACTGTTAACAGGCATCGTTATCGCGGGTTTTTCAGCCGCTCAAACTACGGCTCGAATTACGAAGATAGATGGATTAAGTTACCTCACTATTCTCTGCGAAGACAAAGATTCTAAGGAAACTTGTGATCACTGGATTGCACCTCCGGCGCCACCAGCACCACCTGCACCACCAACGATTTCTGCACCGCCACCGCTGCCACCGCTGCCACCGCTACCAGTGATGCCAGTGATGCCAGCGCTACCGATGGCTCCTCCTGCGCCACCAGCGCCACCTCCATTACCAGAAATTCCCGAGGAGGTTCACGCCGCATGTGCAGGTAAATCGGATGGTCAACACATGGAAATGCATATTGGGAAGAGCGAGTTCTATTCGGGAAGCTGCATCGAGAAGAATGGGACGATGCGATTCGATGCCAACTATATTTCCATTAGCCATAGCCATAGCAAGAGCAAATAAATTCATCATCGCTTTGCGCGATGTCATTTCTATCAACCAGATAGCCATCAATAAAAACATCAAGCGCAAAGCCCCCCTATCTAATCAACTGGAGTCAACATGTTTTCAACGAAAACAATATCAGTCATTTTATTTACCAGTGCAGTACTGTCTTGCAATGCCTGGTCGCAAGGCATGCGTCGTGCTGAACAAAAAGATCAAACGATCGATGAAGCACAAAGAACTACGCTTATCGACACACTCAAAAAGTCCATGAGTAAAAAGTATGTCTTCCCCGAAGTGGCAAATAAAGTGAACCTCATGCTGAGTAAGCATCAAAAAAATGGCGATTACAAAAATATCCTTAGCGCAAACACTTTTGCTGAAACCTTGACCAAGCAATTGCAAGAGCTGACGCACGACAAGCATTTGAGTGTGAGATTTGAATCAGAACCAATTCCTGAAGTGCTCGAAGGACAACTACCGACAGAAGTAGAGCAAGCAAAGGAAAAGCAAGAAGAGCTCAGCTTCATGAAATCTAAAAATTTCGGTATAGAAAAGATCGAACGTTTATCAGGAAATGTCGGATACTTAGATTTTCGAGGATTTGGCAACACAGAAATAGTCGGCAATGCCATAGGCGCGGCGATGACCCTGCTCAATGCCAGCGACGCTCTGATTATAGACCTGCGCAAAAATGGTGGTGGCTCGCCAAGTACAGTCGCCTTACTGGCAAGTTATTTTCTGCCGCCTGAGACGCACTTAAACGATATCTACAACCGCGAAGAAAATAGTACGACACAAATGTGGAGCGTACCGCACCTAGCTGGTCCTCGTTACGACAAATCGAAAAAGGTTTATGTCTTGACCAGCCACTTCACTTTTTCGGCAGCCGAAGATCTCAGTTACACCTTACAAAGTCTTAAACGTAGCACCACAATAGGAGAAATTACCGGTGGCGGTGCACATCCTGTCGATGCTCAACGTCTGAGCCAACACTTCATGGCTTTCGTCCCATTTGGTCGCTCCATTAACCCAATCACCAAAACGAATTGGGAAGGCGTCGGCGTGATTCCGGAAATGAAAACCAGTGCAGATGAAGCGCTGAAGGTAGCGCACAAGGAAGCCTTACAGCAGCTTCTCACATTGGAAAAACATCCTGGCAAAAAAAGGGATGTGGAGATGGCCTTGGAAAATTTGAAGAAGTAGTATTGCTTATCCAAGCCTCTGCCAAGTCCTCTATCTAGGACTGCACCAGTACAGCCCACCTATCTCACATCCAATA
>JAIELM010000317.1 GCA_019752975.1 Undibacterium sp.
ACGAGTCCTACGCCGACTTCGACTAAACCTATATACGATTCCAAAGCGGCGACGCGTTTTGCTGCGTGCATCATCAGCTCACAACCACCACCTAGCGCGAGACCTGCAACTGCTGCAACGACAGGGACATTCGCGTATTTTAGTGCTTGATGGGCATTTTGCAATTGCGAGATGGCGGGTTCTATGGCTTTCACACCACCTGACATAAATAATGGCAGCATGGCTTGTAAATCTGCACCCGCAGAAAAGGCGCCGCCTTCGGCTGCGTCTTCATTCCAGATCACTAGGCCTTTGTAGTGTTTTTCCGCTTCGGCTAGGGCTTTTTCCATACCTATAATGACGCCTGGGCCGATCACATGCATCTTGGTTTTGAGTGACAGGATTAAGATTTCGTCTCGTACTTCCTCAGTACCAGAGTGCCAGATGCGTACTGATTCATCTTCGAAGAAAGTAGTGCCAGCATTGGCTCCGGTAACGGCTCCAGCGCCGAACACAGGGGCACGGAATACTTGGCGATCATAGACTGCCAATTGAGAGCGTGGCACAAAAGTATTTCTCGCGATTGACCAAGAACCCTCCGATGTGTGCACGCCGGCTTTGTCTGCCACAGGACCTTCAAAGACCCAAGCGGGTAAGGCGGTTGTACATAATGCTTTACCGGCGGCGATGTCCTCAGCAACCCAAGTGGCGACTTGCAGCCAACCTGAGCCTTGCCAAGTTTCAAATGGGCCTACATTCCAACCAAAACCCCAGCGCATGGCAAAATCGATGTCGCGTGTAGTGTCGGCGATGGTGGCACCATGTACCGCGATATAGTGGAAGGCATCGCGGAAAATCGCCCACAAGAATTGCGCTTGTTTATTGCCTGATTCGCGCAGGGATTTCATGCGTTTGACTGGATCTTTGTCTTTTAATATACGTCCTATGATCTCGTCGGCTTTACCTCCACCAGTGACGTAGTCACCACTAGTAAAGTCTAAACGTAAAATATCCTTGCCGACTTTCTTGTAAAAACCTGCGCCAGATTTCTGACCCAGGGTTCCCTTTGCGACTAGACTTGCCAGCACCTCAGGGGTTTTATATACGCTGAAAAATGGATCATCTTGCAAATGGTCTTGCATGGTTTTGATCACGTGCGCCATCGTGTCTAAACCTACCACGTCAGCGGTGCGGAAGGTTCCGGACGATGCTCGACCAAGTTTTTTACCTGTCAAATCATCGACCACATCGACTGTCAAACCAAATTGCTCGGCTTGGTGCATGGTAGCTAGCATCCCAAAAATACCGACACGATTGGCAATAAAATTCGGTGTGTCTTTGGCGTGAACTACACCTTTACCTAGCGTGGTAGTTAAGAAGCCTTCGAGTTGATCTAAGATGTCGCTACGCGTGGCGCTCGTGGGAATGAGCTCTACTAAATGCATATAGCGAGGTGGGTTGAAGAAGTGTACGCCGCAAAAACGGGCTTTGAGCTCATCCTCAAAACCCTCAGATAAAGCGGTAATGGAGAGACCCGAAGTATTCGAGGCAAAGATCGCATGAGGAGCAATATGTGGCGCGACTTTTTTGTAGAGATCGTGTTTCCAGTCCATGCGCTCAGCGATCGCTTCTATGATCAGATCGCAGCTGGCTAATGCGTCGAGGTTATCTTCATAGTTGGCGACTTCAATTAAACTCGCATCATCCACATTGCCTAATGGCGCTGGATTTAATTTTTTAAGATTGTCTATGGCTTTTAAGACGATGCCATTTTTCGCACCTTCTTTAGCGGGAAGATCAAATAGTATGACGGGAACTTTGGCATTGATACAGTGCGCAGCGATCTGCGCACCCATGACACCTGCGCCAAGGACGGCGACTTTTTTTACGATGAAGTTTGGCATTTTTTTACCTCAAAATTGGAACTGATGATTCGTAGATTAGTTGAGTCTTTGGGTGATGATTGAGCATGAATTGCGGACTTAATGATTAAGTGTGCCGCAATCCATTTTTTGTCATTCCCGAGGATTCTCGCTAAGGTCTCGCGGAAATGACAGTATTTAAAATAAATCCGCTTCTAAACTCAATAAATTCGCAGAACCAGAACGTGCTTGGCGTATCAACATGGCGGTTTCTGGGTAGAGACGTCCAAAATAAAAACGTGCAGTGGCTAGTTTGGCGGTGTAAAAAGTATCGCCGCTATCTTGTTTAGCTAAGGCGATTTTTGCCATTTGTGCGAAGAAATAGCTGTACACCAAATGCCCCGCTACGCGCAAATACGGTACTGCTGCTGCGCCAACTTCGTCAGGGTTTTGAAAAGCTTTCATGCCGATTTCCATGGTTAGCTTGGTGAGTTTGTCACCTAGTTCGGCTAAAGGTGTGACGAACTCTGACATGGCTTCATCGGTGCCATTCTCTTCGACAAAGGCTTGAACTTTAGCGCCAAATTTTTTCAGCTTTGCGCCATTATCTTGTAGGATTTTACGCCCCAATAAATCTAAAGATTGCACAGTATTTGTGCCTTCGTAAATCATATTGATACGCGCATCTCTGACATATTGTTCCATGCCCCATTCTGCAATATAACCATGTCCACCAAAAACTTGTAGACAATCAGAGGTCGCAGTCCAAGCATTGTCGGTGATGAAGGCTTTGACGATGGGTGTCAATAGCGCGACTTCATCAGCGCATTCTTTGCGGATAGTTTCATCGGGGTGATTGAGTTCTTTGTCCAGTTGTAGAGCAACATAAGAACAAAAAGCACGTCCACCTTCGGCATAGGCTTTTGCCGTCAAGAGCATGCGGCGCACGTCGGCATGCACGATGATGGGATCAGCTGGTTTGTCTGGTGCTTTAGGTCCGGAGAGGCTGCGCATTTGTATGCGGTCTTTGGCATAGATGAGCGCGTTTTGATAAGCCACCTCGGTTAATCCTAGACCTTGCATGCCGACCCCTAAACGCGCCGCGTTCATGAACACAAACATGGCGTTAAGCCCTTTGTGTGGGCTGCCGATTAACCAGCCAGTTGCACCGTCCAAATTCATCTGGCAAGTGGAATTGCCGTGTATGCCCATTTTTTCTTCAATCGCACCGCAGAAAATAGGGTTGCGTGCACCTACACTGCCATCGGCATTAGGTAAAAATTTGGGAACGATGAAGAGTGAAATTCCTTTAGAACCTTCAGGGGAATCTGGTAGCCGCGCTAATACCAAATGTACGATATTGCTAGCACAGTCGTGCTCTCCGGCAGAGATAAAGATTTTTGCACCGGTGATTTTGTAGCTGCCATCAGCTTGCGGTTCTGCTTTTGAACGCAGTAAGCCCAGGTCGGTGCCGCAATGGGGTTCGGTCAAGCACATCGTGCCGGTCCATTCACCAGAGGTGAGTTTGGTCAGATACAGTTCTTTTTGTTCTGGAGTGCCGTGTTCGTGTATGCATTCGTAAGCGCCGTGCGAGAGACCAGGATACATGGTCCAGGCTTGGTTACCCGAATTCATCATCTCATACATAGAATTATTGACTACCAAAGGTAGGCCTTGGCCGCCATATTCCGGGTCGCACGACAGTGCTGGCCAGCCAGCGGCGACGTATTGCTCATAAGCTTGTTTAAAGCCTTTGGGGGTAGTGACTGTGTGATTGGTTTTATCGTGGTGACAGCCTTCGCGGTCGCCAGAATGATTGATGGGGAAGATGACCTCAGTGCAGAATTTGCCGCCTTCTTCTAAGACTTGATTGATGATGTCAGCATCGACTTCAGCATATTTGGGTAATTGTTTTAGTTCTGATTCAACCGCTAGTAATTCATGCAAAACGAATTGCATGTCACGTAGTGGAGCGATATATTGGCCCATCTTTTTCTCCTGAAAGCAAATCCAAAATTAAAAATTAAAAATTAAAATCGATACTAGCTAAGGCGCGTACGAACCTATCATTCTGTTAAAGCCAAATTCAGCGCGATCGACACTGCCGGTTTTCTGTAGGAACCTCGCATCGTGATGGAGGGCAAGGATCAGTCCATACATCTCATATACGATCTGCTCAGGATTGGTGTCCTTTTGCAGTTGGCCGAGTTCTATCGCCTGTTCTGTAGCTCGCCGCAACGCGTTTTGCCATGCCTTGACCATCATGACTAATTCGTTGCGTATCATTCCTTCTCTATCGTCGTATTCAATGGCTCCACTGATGTAGATACAGCCGGCCGCAATTTCTCTGGTGACTAGTGCGGTCCATAGCTGAAACATGGAACGGAGTCGGGGTAAGCCGCGCGCCTGTATCATACTTGGATAAAAAACCTCTTGTTCAAAATGTTGGTGATAAAGCTTGAGGGTTTCGATTTGCAAATCTTCACGTGAGCCAAAATGGGCGAACACGCCGGATTTACTCATTTGCATTTGTTCAGCCAGTACCCCGATAGTGAGTCCTTCTAAGCCGTGCTTGCTGGCGGTTTCTAAGGCGACATCTAAAATTGCAGCGCGGGTGAGCTCTCCTTTGCTCATCAATTTCATCAGTTTCATCTCTGTCATCAACTTCATTCACTTCGCGTTCTTAATCATTATTCCAATTGCGGCCACATGCACGCGCGTACCGACGTTTTTTTACAAGCACTTAGGCAAAACATACCTTGGCGTTGTTGTGTTCGCCTTGTCGTACAAAGTACTGCCTGCGGCTCCGCGCCCCCGATTCACGCATTCAAGCATTCAAGGGCAGGCTCTAGCTGGCGCAATTTTGCGTAGGCCCTATTTACTTCATCAAATATGCTGAAATAAATAAACGAACGATCGTACTATTCAACAAGCGCGAGCAAAAGTCAATCAGAAAGAACTCATTGGAATAGATCGTCTATATTGTCCCTGAATCCTTCTTTACTTGATCTCATCCGTGTGCGCGATTTACCAAGGTGAACTGAGTCGTTTAGTGGATTTGCTTGTGGTGTCGGTTTTGGTCGTAGAAGTAGCACGCTTCGGCGGGGTATTTCTTAACTTTGCTCCAGCTTGGTGTCCAATGTTAAAGACGCTTACCGCCTCTACCAATTTGGCCGATTGCTCTTGCAGGCTTGCTGCCGCTGCGGCGGCTTGTTCTACCAAAGCCGAGTTTTGTTGTGTCACGCTGTCCATCGCCATAATGGAGGTGTTGATTTGCTCCACTCCGGTGCTTTGCTCTTGCCCCGCTGCGGTAATTTCACTGATGATATCGCTAACGCGTTTGACACTTTCTACTACTTCTTGCATGGTGCTGCCGGCGGTATCAACTAAGCGACTACCTTGGCCGACTTTTTCTACTGAGTCATTGATCAGTTCTTTGATTTCCTTTGCAGCGCTTGCTGAGCGCTGGGCAAGATTACGAACTTCCGAGGCAACTACCGCAAAGCCGCGCCCCTGTTCACCTGCACGTGCGGCTTCTACCGCCGCATTAAGCGCCAAAATATTGGTCTGAAAAGCGATGCCGTCAATGACGCTGATGATGTCGACAATCTTGCGTGATGATTCGTTAATCGAGCTCATAGTAGCGACCACTTCAGAGACTACCGAGCCGCCTTTTTCAGCGATCGTCGTGGCCGTTTTGGAGAGTATATTTGCCTGTCTTGCATTGTCACTATTGTGTTTAATGGTGGAGGTAATTTCCTCCATAGAGGCAGCGGTTGTTTGTAGTGCGCTTGATTGTTCTTCGGTGCGATGGGAAAGGTCTAAGTTGCCGCCCGCGATTTCGGTCGCGGCATTGTTGATTTGTTCTGTGCTATTGCGTACTTCGCTGACGACAGAGAATAGGCTGCTATTCATTTCAGACAGCGCCTGAATTAATTGGCCGGTTTCACATGTGCTTTGTGCCTCAAGGCTGGTAGTCAAATCACCCCCGGCAATGGATTGAGCCATTCCTAGCGCATCTTGCAATGGACGGGCAACGATCTTTGCTAGCCATATGGCTAGCACTAGGCCGAGTACGATGGTAATCACTAGACATACCACGATAAGCATCCGTGATTGGGTGTAGGCCTGATTGCTGTTAGCGAATGCGGTTTGCCCGCTCGAGATCGATTGCTCAACAATCTTGTCATCTAATTCCCGTAGTTTTTTATTGGCGTGTGAGGAGCTGTTGCGGAGTATTTCTATGGCGCCTTTCGTATTGCCGGCTTTGGCCAGCGCGCCGATTTCTTGGGAAGTTTTGACGTAATCGTTAAACGCGTTGATTGCCTCGCTTAGCGGTTTTTTTTCTAAATCACTATTGGCATGGGTAGCCAGCTCTGCATGGTATTTTTTAAAGGCTTCTATCGCTTCATTGGTACGCTCTTGGTATTTACTGACGTCTTCTGGCGTTTCAGCGGTCGCCAATTGGGCCTCTTGCGAACGCATGCGTGAAATGCTTTCTTTCATTCCCATAGCGGCAATCGCACTGGGCATACTATCGTTGCCGATTTCACTTGCCGCACGATTAAGGGCGGACAATTGTATTATGGAGAATAGACCGAGTACTGTGGTAAAGAGCAAGACAACGATAAAGCCGAGGATAAGTTTTGTCGCTATCTTGAGGTTGTAGAAGGTTTGCATTTTGTGTTCCTAGGGGGGGATTGGGCGTGTTGTCAAAGAACAGACTCATTGATGCATAAGCTTACTTGGAAACAATATACCCCTAATCCTAGCAAAATAGAACAAAACCAAACTGGGTGTTGCAAACTACTGACTAAGCTAAAATTACACCCCTCGATAGAATTATTTGGTAAAAACGAAATTTAAATTTAAATTGAAATTGAATTTGCGATTGAAATGCAAATTGAGCTTACTCGCTAGTGAGGGCATTCAGTAGACGGCGTTGCCGTTTAGTGGGGCGCTCGCGTAGGTGAGCGGCGGGTTCGGTTTGAAAGCGGCGATTTTCAGCCTGTTGTTGACGCTTACTCAAACTCTCAGGTGTTTCGATATACATCGTTTGTGCCACCGTAGCTGACCCGCGTGTTTCTAGTAAGCGCGCTACATGAATTTGCCAGACTAGTTCGCCTTGTTGGATAGCAATCAGGTCACCGATTTTCACCATGTGTGCAGGCTTGACGCGCTGTTCATTTTGCAAGATACGGCCTAGATCCACCGCTTGGCAGGCCAAGCTTCTGGTTTTAAAAAATCGTGCGGCCCATAGCCATTTGTCGATGCGCATTGTGCTCCAATCAGCGATATTGCCCGAAAGTGGCAATCTGCATTATCCCGCGATAAAAATAATACGCTATTTTAATTTTCTGGCGATTGAACCAGCTACGCTTAATTAAGCTCTGTTCATCGATCTGTACCGCATCAAGAATTCCTTGGGATAGATGAGCACTTAATTGTGCTGCAAAATCACCATCACGTACTACCAGATTGGCCTCATGATTGATAAACAGGCTCAGTCCATCAATATTAGATGAACCTACCGTTGCCCACTGATCGATCACTGCTACTTTGGCATGGAGCTTGGCTTTTCTGTATTCGTAAATTTGCACGCCGTGCGCCAAGAGCTTAGGATAATAAGATTGTGCCACAGCGTCTTGCCAAGCGAACTCACCTACACCGAGTAAAAGACTCACTTTGACACCACGCTTGGCGGCAGAGATTAAGCCATTGCGAATTTTTCGCCCCGGCGCGAAGTAGGGATTGGCTAAAGTCGCACTAAGCGTCGCGTTGCCTAAGGCTTTCAAATAGGCTTTTTGTATGGTGTTACGATTGCGTAGATTGTCGCGCACGACCAAAGCGGCGGGATTCGTTAGTTCGATTTGTATTGGGGAAGCAAGACGTAAATCACGCGCCAGACGTAGACGGGTCAAGAGGCGTAATTTTCCCAGTCTCGCCCAAAGGCCGGCACTTTCTAAGAAAATTTTTGAAACTAAGTTTCCGCGTATTTGAACCGCAAAATCCCAACGGGGAAACCCACATTCTTCTTCAGAACTATGGTCCGGAAGATAGTCGTCAATGACATTAATTCCGCCCACATAGGCAATCTCTTGATCAATGACACTGAGTTTTCTGTGCATGCGCGCCAGACCGCGTTTGAACCAAGGATTGAAGATGCGGCAGGCTACGCCGGCGGTTTCAAATTGCGCTTGATGCTGCTTTGAGAGCGCATTGCCACAGCCCACCCAATCGATAATCACATGGACTTTGACGCCGCGTTGTGCGGCTAGACATAAGGAGGTTTGAATTTGTTGTGCGCTACGGTCATCAGCGAAGATATAAGTCTCTAAAAAAATGCTTTGCTTGGCGTTGTCTATGGCAGTTTTTAGGGAAGCAAAGAACTGTTCGCCATTGTGTAATATTTGGAGTTGATTGCCACCGATATAGTCGAGTTTAGCCATGATTGCTGGGTTGATCGTTTAACTTGAGGCTCACACTGATTGGAACATGATCGGATAGTTTATTCCACGGCGTGCCTCGATTGACTTTGGCGTGTTGTACTTGAAACCCGCGTAAATAAATACGATCTAAACTAAGGCAGGGCATAGCCGCAGGAAAAGTCGGTGCATGCCCGGTTGTTCTATGCAGCCAATTGGCTAAGCCAGATCCAGATCCAGATGTGGAAACGGTTTGCGTAAAAGCTTGCTGAGAAAATGCCTCTACTACGCCCAGTTCTTGGTACAAGCATGCGCTTAATTTTTGCCCCCAATCGTTAAAGTCGCCCGCAATGATTAATGGATGTAGAGGATCTACCTGCTGGTGAATTTGTTCGATTAGGGCATTAATTTGGCGACGACGACTAGACGCGAATAAACCCAAATGAATCACAAAGCAATGCAAGTGTGTTTGCCCCAGTTGGACTTGCACATGCAAGATGCCGCGTTGTTCGTAAGCGTGGTCGGATATATCGTGATTGGTCGAATGGAGTATAGGTAAACGGCTGAGCAGTGCATTGCCATGGTGTCCGTGCTCATAGACGGAGTTCATGCCATAAGCGTGCTGATGGGTGTCACCAGCGATAAATTCATGCTGACCATGACTTGGCCAATGGGCGTGGTTTTTGGCATGTAGATCGTGTTGACCCTGTACCTCTTGCAGAAAAATCAGATCCGCGTCTAAGGATTTAATCGCGGTTTTGAGTTCATGGATGCGGCTGTTGCGCCCAAAGGCGCTGACCCCTTTGTGGATATTGTAGCTAGCGATACGCAGTTCCACGATGTAGTCCCTTTTCTCTTTTACTGAGTCATTGCTTAGACTGATTTACTCGTTCCCGTAGTTGCAAGATCGCCTCAGCATTGGAAGCGGAAAAACATAGATCAGCGGCCTCATTTATGCTCAACCATTGATAGCGTAAATGTTCGCGTTCAGCCAGTGTAACCGAAATTTCGCGCGGGACACAGAGCCCAAATACATGTTCGGTATTTTGTGTGATCCCTGGCGCGTAGCGATGACGCCATACTGGATAGATTTCGTAGATATTGCTGAGCTGCCAGTCGCTTAATTGATGTTGTTGACTATCTATGCCAGTTTCTTCTAAGACTTCTCGGTGTGCGGTCAATTCTGGTGTTTCGTCGAGCGTGTCTTTAGAGCCTGTCACGGATTGCCAAAATCCGGCTTTATCTGCGCGTTCGAGTAGTAGGACGTCTAGTTCAGGAGTGTAAATGACGACCAAGACGGAGATGGGGAGTTTGTGGGGCATGTAGGGATGTCTCTCAGAGTCGCTAAGTATGCAGACAACAGCCATCGTTCTCTGTGCCCTTAGCGCCTCTTCGGTAAAGTATTTCGAGTGCTTACACTACTTTCGCTTCGGTATTACGTAAGCGAATATGTAATTCCCTTAATTGCTTCTCATCGACCACGGACGGTGCTTGGGTGAGCAAGCATTGCGCACGCTGGGTCTTAGGGAAGGCAATCACGTCGCGTATGGATTCGGCGCCTGTCATCATAGTGACGATGCGATCTAGGCCGAAAGCTAAACCACCATGTGGTGGAGCGCCGTATTGCAAGGCATCGAGTAAGAAGCCAAATTTTAATTGAGCATCGTCGTCGCTGATTTTCAGGGCACGGAATACTTTGCTTTGGACTTCAGCTCGGTGAATCCGCACGGAACCGCCGCCCAACTCCCAACCGTTCAAGACCATATCGTAAGCTTTTGCGATGCACTTGCCGGGATCGGTTTCCATCAAGTCTTCATGACCGTCTTTAGGCGCGGTGAACGGATGGTGGGTGGCTGCCCATCGATCATTTTCTTCGTCGTGTTCAAACATCGGGAAGTCGATCACCCATAGTGGTTTCCAAGTGTCTTCGAATAGACCATTGGCTTTGCCGAATTCGCTATGGCCGATTTTGACGCGTAAGGCACCGATTGCATCGTTGACGACCTTGGCTTTATCTGCGCCGAAGAAGATTAAATCGCCGTCTTGAGCGCCAGTGAGTTCGATAATTTGTGCCAACGCTGCGTCGTGGAGATTCTTGACGATAGGTGATTGCAAACCATCACGCCCTAAGGCTTTTTCATTGACCTTGATGTAAGCTAAACCTTTAGCGCCGTAGATCGCTACAAAGGGCGTGTAAGCATCGATCTCAGAACGTGGCATTGCGGCGCCACCTGGTACTAATAAACCGACTACGCGACCATTAGGCATATTCGCCGCGCCGGAGAAGACTTTAAAGTCGACGTCTTTCATGATTTCGGTCAAATCGGTAAACTGCAATTTTACCCGCATATCTGGTTTGTCAGAGCCATATAAGCCCATGGCTTGTGCGTACTCCATGACGGGGAAGGGATCGGGTAAATCAATGTTCAAGGTATTCTCGAATACTATACGCAACATGCCTTCAAACAGATCGCGAATCTCTTGTTCGGACATGAAAGAAGTTTCGCAATCGATTTGGGTAAATTCTGGTTGACGATCAGCGCGCAAATCTTCATCGCGGAAGCACTTGACGATTTGGTAGTAGCGATCAAAATTGGCCACCATCAATAATTGTTTAAATAATTGTGGAGATTGTGGCAGGGCGAAAAAAGTCCCTTCGTTCACACGGGAAGGGACGAGGTAATCGCGTGCGCCTTCGGGGGTGGATTTGGTTAACATCGGTGTTTCAATATCGATGAAGCCATTGGCATCCAAAAACTTGCGAACTTCCATCGTTACTTTATAGCGCAGGCGTAAATTATTTTGCATTTGCGGGCGGCGCAAATCCAATACGCGATGGGTCAAGCGTGTGGTCTCAGATAAATTGTCGTCATCTAATTGAAAGGGCGGCGTGACTGAGGGATTTAATACTTCTAAGTCTTGGCATAGCACTTCTACTTTGCCTGAATTGAGGTTGGTATTGACTGTCCCATCAGGGCGATGGCGTACCACCCCAGTAACGCGCAAGCAAAATTCATTGCGCACCGATTCGGCGATTTTAAATACCTCAGCACGATCTGGATCGCATACTACTTGTACCAGACCTTCGCGGTCACGCAAATCGATAAAAATCACGCCGCCATGATCACGACGACGATGTACCCAGCCACACAGGCTGACGGTTTGGCCTAACATTGCTTCAGTAGTGAGACCGCAGTAGTTGCTACGCATGGACATAATTTATTACCTGTCTATTTTAGAGATTAAAATTTCGCTGAGTTAATTAAGATTCTATTGAGTTACATGTTTGAGCTAGGTCTTCGAATTACATCGTATTCACATCATTGCTCATTTCTGGCGCCACCACGCCCATAGAAACGACATATTTTAGGGCAGTATCGACACTCATATTCAACTCAATGACATCCTTTTTGGGGACGATTAAGAAGAAACCTGAGGTTGGGTTAGGGGTAGTTGGGACATACACGCTAATGAATTCGCCTGCTAAGTGTCCAGCCACTTCTGCCGCTGGCGTGCCAGTCAAAAAAGCGATCGTCCACACGCCCTCACGCGGATATTGTAAGAGCAGTGCTTTGCTAAACGCATTTCCAGATGAGGAAAATAGCGTATCGGAGACTTGCTTGACGCTAGAGTAAATCGAATTGACGATAGGGATACGATTGAGCAAGGATTCCCAACCGGCGACCACATAATTGCCAATGAAATTTTTCGTCAGTAGTCCAGTGAGGAAAATAATCAGAACAGTGAGTATGACGCCAAAACCGGGTAATTTGACCCCTAATAAAGTTTCTGGTCGCCACTGTATCGGCAGAAGTAACAGCGTTTGATCCATAGTGCTGATGACTGCATGCAGTACCCATAGCGTGATCGCTAGTGGCACTAAAATCAAAAGACCGGTGATGAAATATTTGCGCATTTAATTTTTAAAAAATATGGTGGACATAAATTTACCTATGCAGCACCGCTAGCAGGCGCAGGCGGCGTTGCCGACGTCGTTGATGCTGTTGATGCCGTTGGACTAGTCGCTTCGCTGGCTGTATTGGTGTTGGCCGCATTGGTGTTGGTTGACGAGGAGCTAGAGGTCGCGTTATCCGCATCACCAGACTTAGCGGTCTTTGCTGTATCGCCACCTCTAAAATCGGTCACATACCAACCAGAACCTTTTAATTGGAAACCCGCTGCAGTTACTTGCTTTTTGAAGCTTTCTTTATTGCACGCAGGGCAAAGCGTCAAAGGCTCATCGGACATTTTTTGTAAAACGTCTTTGGCAAAACTACATTCTTCGCAACAGTAAGCATAGATAGGCATCGTATTCCCAGTAAAAACTTGTAAAACTCTGAATTATAACGTTTTATTTGCTAGGCTTGCAGAGTTCGATGCTGGATATTTCAGATAAATTGGACGCGCTCAAAACCGCGCCAGTGATGTTGTCGCCTCGTCGCGGTGTAATTCATGTTCTTTGTTGGCAGCATTGTATGGCGGATCTGCAATTTTGAGCACAGAGTGTTTCGCAGGCGTACAGTAGTTTGTACAAATTTTTTGCTATACCCTAACGGGGAGGGTTTTGTGTAAGTTCACATCCGGTTGATCGTTAAATGGTGAATATTTAAGTTTATTACCGATGCAAGTCATTCCTTCTGCCGCTATTGTGCCTTCTATATTATTATCACGCTTTAGGCATAGTTCAGGTGAAACTCATGAAATTGTTAAAAATTCTAGCAGGTGTAATGGTCTTGCTATTGGCGGGTACGGTGCTGGCCGATCCAGACACTTCCAAATCAAAAAGCATGAGCCGAGGGTTTTCTTCAAATAAGTCGACTGCCACCGCGACAAGCTCTAAACCTAAGAGTAGTTCGTCTTTCGGTAGCTTTGGTCGTCAAACGCCTAGTGCGAACGACAGTACGCGATCGAATTCAGCTGCTAATCGTGATTTGGCGCGTAGTTCTGCTGAAAAAAATGCTATGCGCAATTATGAGCAAAGACGGCAAGCCACACAGCAAACTCCCTCTGTCAATGGAAACGCATCCCCTTACCCAAATCAGCAACCTGCTCCCGTGATTGTGCAGCAGCAAGGTAGCAATACTAACGGCGTGTTGACCGGCATATTATTGGGGCAGGCCATGAGTCGCCCACACCGTGAATATCCACAGCAGCAAAATGGCGGAAAATTGGAGCCTGTGACGACTGATGGCGAGTTCAAGCAGGGGGCGATTAACGGGGACGGCCAAACTTTACCTGCAAGCACTAGGAACGTGAGGTCAAGCGGGTTTCCATGGTTCAGCTTTTTATTTTGGACGGGTTTGATTGTGCTGGTGATTTGGTATGCCAGACATAAATGGATGCAACGTCAAGCCGCTCAAGCAGCGCAAGCTGAGCAAGTCCATTATTCTTTAGAAAGAGGTTAATCATGGCATGGAAAGATGCTTGGTCGTATGCAAAAAAAATCGTAGGCAATGAGTCTTCAACTAGTAATGAGCATCGCTCAGGAGGTAGAGAGGATGCAGGTTTGCCTTTGAAAGCTCGAATCGGTAGCGTGGTGCAATTGCAAAAGTCGCCTTTGATTCGTGCACAAACGCAGGGTTCTTTAGTAGAAATGCCGGATGAGAATGAAACCTTAATTTGCGCCATTAGCCGATTGAAAACCGACTTGCGCGGTGATCTGTATCGTTACTATTTGAATGTCGGTGATGACAGCGGCAGTCAAACTCAGTCTGAAAAATTTTTGCAGCTATATCTAGATGAACACGGCGGGTTAAATGAAATCTTATATTGCAGCCGTTTAACGCGTTTTATTCCCGAGAGTGTGGAAGATCAAGATGCCTTCTTGGGTGAGGCCGGTTATGGTTTGGGTGACGCTACTTATACCTTGTGGCGCGATCAAATCGCCGATTTAGGCCTAGATGAAAGTAGCTTGCAGGCGGCATTTGGCGATCAAGATAGCATCGTCTATCAGCGCGATGCCGGTGATGTGGGTCAAGAATTTATTGCGCCATTTCGCGGCGTGGAAAATCGTATCGATAACGCAGCAGGTAGTTTGGGCTTGAAACAGGAACTTGTTTTTATGCCGTATAGCCGCAAATTAGTTGGCGACCAAAGCGAAATTTTATTAATTAGTACCGAGATTGTAGAGAGTGCTAATGGAGATAGAAATCAACGTGGAATACACGTCGATTTTATGATAGGAATCGTCATTGAGAACGATAGGTTAGTGGTGCAATAGTGGCGCAATGTATTGTGGCGCAATAAATAGCTGGGACGATTTTGCGCATGTCCTCATTGGGAAATTAGTTTTGTAGTCTTCATTCATTTCATTTTTTAAATACGAAGGAAATATCATGGGCAATTTAAGCGGTTGGGGTTTAACAGCACGTTTGATCAGCAAACATTTTGGTGTGCTCGGCGATAAAATTTCTGAGGCTATCGCCAATTTTGATCCAGAAACTGCGACCGAAGCAGACCGAGATAGACTGGCTGATACACTAAGAGAAACAGCACAAAAGTTAGCTGCGGCGCGCTCTTCATTCAATAAAGAGCATACCGATGTAGTTAAGTTGCGCGAGCTTATCGTCAACGACGAAAAAGCTGCCGCTACTTTGGGTGATCGCTTAGCGGCTGGATCGATTTCTGAAGCCACCGTGAGTTTATTCTGTGACGAATTAGAAGCCAACAAGGCCCGTCTTCCAGTGGAGATACAAGAAGAAGCGGATGCACAATCCTACATGGACGAGTTGCAGAAAATCGTTGATGCCTTGTCTCAGCAATTATCCCAATTTGATGCAGCAGCGAAAAAAGCCATGCAAGCTTTAGCCAGTGCCAAAGCGCAAAGGGATTTGCAAGAATTGCGCAACGAGCGTCAAGCTGAGTTGGCTAGTTTGTCGGGTCTTAAAGGCCAATCGAGTGCGCTAAACGCATTGACACGACGTGCAGAAAAAGTATCCAATGAAGCGGCCGGGATGCGTATCGTCGCCGATATTGCACAAAAACCGATTGATCAAGCAGCCGAAATCGATGCCATAAGGAAATCGGTAGCGCAAGGTGACACTGCCGGCGAGAGTACTTTGGAAAGATTGAAGCGCCTTTCCGCTCAGAAGGCTTAAATCGTTTCATTAATTTGCGACAGTACTTACTATTTTATTGATTTTAAAGGAGTTTTGAAATATTATCGTTTCATAGATCGTTTCAATTATCGTTTCACTGATCGTTTCAATTATCGTTTCGTAAGTTGTTTCGTTGAGCGATTCACTTTACATTTTGATGACGATTTTAATGATGATG
>JAIELM010000143.1 GCA_019752975.1 Undibacterium sp.
CCCAGAATGCCAGTACAAACAACAAAACCCCTATCAACTAAGTCAACAGGGGTTTTTAATCAGAACGGTAGTAGCCTAAGCAGTCAAAAGAACCGGTGTCTTCGTCTGTGCAGCTTCACGAGCAGAACTTGGCAATTCGTTTAAATGTGCCGCACCACTCATCAATTCAGCGATACGACCAGTCAAAGCACCTTCTTGTGTAGCTAACTGAAAATGCGCAGGTCTTTGCGATTGTACGATACCCCAACGCACGATGGGCGCACGTCCACTACCATCCAATAACGCCTTGTCTTTGAGCCATTGCTCGAAAAAACGGGTAGGCATATTGCTTTCAACCCAGATCAAATGATCTGAAGTCATGAGCTTGTTGTACGATGGGCGGATCAAGATTTCGTAAATCATGGCATTTCCTCTAGTTTATTCTTTGCTATTTTTCAAACCTGTGCAAAGATTCTTATCAGCAAGAACGCGAGAGGAAGTAAGTCGGTTGACACAAATACTTACAACTTTTTGGAAATTCTTAAAAAAATCGAGTAAAAATGAAAAAAGCCTGAATTCTTAAAGAAATTCAGGCCTTAAGATTGCAATTTAATTTAGCAAATACCAATATTTAAGAAACAAAAGCAGGGGCAATCCTACTTAGCGGGGGTAACACCATAGCGGTAGAATGACTATTGTCGGCAATAAAACCAAACAAATTCTTTGGATTAGGCAGACTAGGAATCAGAGAGATCTTCTCACTCATTCCCAATTCCAGCGCCACATCACGCATAAAACGCAAGGCAGAATAATCTTCCAAAGCAAAACCCACAGAATCAAAAATCGTCACTTGTGCCTCATCGCTGCGTCCAACTTGCTTGCCCGACAAAACCGTCCATAATTCTGTTACGGGAAAATCTGCTGGCATTTGCTGCATATCGCCTTCGATACGAGACTGTGGCTCAAATTCGCAAAATACCGAACCCATGCGCAGAACGTCAGCATGTAACTCAGTTTTACCGGGACAATCACCACCCACACCATTGATGTGCATGCCGGGTTCTATCATATCTGGAGTAATGATAGTGGCATTGGTTTTATCTGCGGTCACGGTAGTAATAATATCCACCCCTTTCACCGCTTCTTTGATGCTAGCAAAACGCTGGAATTTCAAACCCATTTGCGTCAAATTGGCTTGTAATTTATCCGTCGCAGCTGGGTCAACATCATAGAGATGGAAAATTTCTATTCCCAACAAGTGGTGAAACGCCAAAGCCTGAAATTCACTCTGTGCGCCATTGCCGATCAACGCCATTTTCTTGCATTCCTGCCTCGCTAAAGCACGTGCGGCAACTGCGGACATCGCTGCGGTACGTATGGCCGTGGTCAAAGTCAATTCGCTGATCAATTCAGGGACGCCAGTTTCCACATCGGCCAATACGCCAAACGCCATCACCGTAGGGAGATTAAAGCGGTAATTAGTAGGATGCCCGTTGACATACTTAAAGGCATACGATTTATCATCCGCAATCGGCATCAATTCAATCACGCCGACATCAGAATGACTAGCAACGCGAGCGCACTTGTCAAAGGAGTTCCAGCGTAAAAAATCTTGATTAATGTAAGAAGCGACCCCCGCGATGCAGGCAGACAAACCGCGCTTATTAACGATTTCAGCAACACGTTCCGCGCTGAGATATTGTGTATTAACGTGTTTTTTAGTGATGCTTTGTTCAGTGTTATTCATGTTGCTCCCCTAGATGCCGTTGTAGAGAACTTGCGCGCAGTGAGACAACCCCATGACTACCGTCTTTTTACCTAAATAAAGCAATAGGTCGCGGCAAAAATTTTTGCGTAAGTTCTTGTTCTGAAAACTGATAGCTACATCTTAGGTGAAGTCAGTGTTAAACAATATCCACAAGAATGACCATATTTCGTCAAATTTCTGCCAAAATGAAGGCTAGAACTAACATAATGAGCAAAATGGAGACTACATGGATGCCCTAGATCAACAACTTATCTCGCTTTTACGTGGTAATGCGCGCCTAAGTATCGCCACATTAGCGCACAAACTCAAGGTCTCACGCGGCACCGTCAATAACCGTATTGCCCGTCTCGAATCCGAAGAGATCATTGTAGGTTACACAATCCGCCTAAGACCGGATACCCAACCTAATGAAATCCACGCATGGATTAGTATCGCCGTCGACGGCAACGAAACCCGCGCTGTGATCGCGGCCTTATTGGGAGAACCAGGAATAGAAGAAATCCACGACACTAATGGTCGTTGGGACCTATTGGCCAGCTTACGTGCCGCCAATTTATCGGAATTATCAGATATTTTGGAAAGGATACGCCTAATTAAAGCGATACAAAATACCGAAACTAGCATTCATTTGCACACCTTCAGGAGTTGAAGCACGCAATGCTAGCAATTTATGATGAGTATCATTTCCAAAACAATTGCTGCATTTCGGTATAAAAAAACCCAGTGGTACAAAACTCACTGGGCTCATTCACTAGATCTATTCTCCGCAGATAGAAACTCTGCGCGTCAATTAGAACGGAATATCGTCATCCATATCAGAAAAATTCGGTGCTGGTCTTGACGCTGGTGCTGCTGGACGTGCTTGCTGCACTGGTGCGGCATACGCTGGCGCTGCTTGGCGTTGTTGAACAGGAGCGCCGTAGCCCTCGTCATCCATAGGAGCGCTGCCACCCATGCCTTGACGACTTCCTAGCATTTTCATTTCGTCGGCTTTGATATCGGTCGCATACTTTTCTACGCCGTCTTTATCAGTGTATTTGCGAGTACGTAGCGAACCTTCTATGTACACTTGTGAACCTTTTTTCAGGTACTGTCCTGCGATCTCAGCCAACTTGCCGAAGAAGGTAACTCGATGCCATTCTGTGGCTTCCTTTTTCTCTCCAGTTTGTTTGTCTTTCCAATTTTCCGTGGTGGCTACCGTGATGGTGGTCATGGCGTCGCCGCTGGGCATGTAACGGGTTTCTGGATCGCGTCCTAGATTACCAATGATTTGGACTTTATTTAATGATGCCATTTGCTACTCCTTAAAAATAATTTATCAACCTAACTCACTTGTTTCAATCCCGCTTTTGCTCGGAAAGCTTGCTACGCCTTGGCAAATCCCGCATGCGGTGTGCGATTATAAGCCAGATTAAGGACAAGAACGCACATAAAATAAAGACCGCGCTTACACCAAAATATTGCACAATCGAACCACCCAAATAACCACCGCAAGCCAAACCCAAGGCCTGCATTGTGTTATACACGCCTAAGGCGGCTCCTTTTGCCGAAGCGGGGGCGATGCGCGAGACCAAAGAAGGCTGACTGGCTTCTAAAATATTAAAGGAAAGAAAAAAGATAAACAGAAACACAAGCAGCGCGGTACTATTATTCAAAAACTGCCAAAACCCCAGCTGCGCCAACAGCAGTAGCCCAATTGCGCCCAAAAATACTGGCTTCATTTTGCCCAGCCTTTCGCCACGCATGATCACCAATACCATGAGCAAAAAAGAGCCCAAGACCACCGGCAGATAGACCTCCCAATGTTTTTCCAAGGGGAGATGCGCCACTTGCACTAAGGTCGAGGGAAGTACCACGAACATCGCTGCCATACAGAGATGTAAAACAAAAACACCCACATTCAAGCGCATTAATTCTGGATTTCTAAGTACGCTACTCAAGGGTACTTTTACCTGAGGCGTCGGGGGAGCATTGGGTGTAATCCACAATATCACCGCGATTGCGGCAACTGCTAGCACCGCCGTGAGGATAAAAATACCATCCATACCGATGTACCGATATAGGATAGGAGCGAACACCAAGGATAGGGCAAAACTCACACCAATGGCACCGCCCACCATCGCCATGGCCTTGGTTCTATGTTCTTCGCGCGTACTGTCGGCCAATAGTGCAGTAATCGCAGCAGAAATCGCGCCTGCGCCTTGCACCACACGCCCAATCAATATGCCCATTACAGTAGTGGAGCTGGCCGCAATTACCGCACCCAAGGCAAACAATATCAAGCCAATCACGATAATGCGTTTGCGACCAAATCGATCGGAAGCGATACCAAAAGGAATTTGCAAACAGGCTTGGCTCAATCCATACGCCCCCATCGCCAATCCGACCAAACTGGCATTGCCGCCGTCAGATAAAGTCTTGGCATGCAAGGCAAAAATAGGCAAAATTAAAAACAAACCTAACATGCGCAATGCAAAAATAGCCGCCAAACTCACACCAGAGCGAATTTCCATGCGGGTCATAGAGGAGGATACCGACTGCGTTTTGAGAGTCGCGTTTATGGTTGAGGTGACGCTATTCATAAGTACAAAATTTTAATTTAAGAAGCCATTCAAAAAACCCGTTATAGTAGCAGGTTGCTCGTCCAAAAAATTGAAAATAGTAGAAAGCAGTTCCATGACCTTAAGCAAAAGCAAAACGTCCAAAGCAGGCAAATCCGCTAAACCAAGCGAAATTGAATTTGATGGACGCGACTTACCTACCGTTAAAAAAGACGAAATCCGCATACGCGGTGCACGCACGCATAACTTAAAAAATATCAATCTTGATTTACCGCGCAATAAATTGGTGGTGATCACAGGACTGTCAGGCTCGGGCAAATCGTCACTTGCCTTTGACACCTTGTATGCAGAAGGTCAGCGTCGGTATGTGGAATCTTTGTCGGCCTACGCTCGCCAGTTTTTGCAATTAATGGAAAAGCCAGATGTCGACATGATAGAAGGTCTCTCGCCAGCGATCTCTATCGAACAAAAAGCCACTTCGCATAACCCGCGTTCGACTGTTGGCACGGTGACCGAGATCCACGATTATTTGCGTCTCCTCTACGCACGGGTCGGCACACCATATTGCCCAGATCATCCTGAAAATCCGCTCGCCGCGCAATCGGTTTCACAAATGGTAGACACCGTACTCGCGCTGCCCGAAGAGACGAAATTAATGATCTTGGCGCCTGTGGTAACCAACCGTAAAGGCGAACACGTTGACCTGTTTGAACAAATGCAGGCGCAGGGTTTTATTCGTTTTCGGGTACAAAGTGGCACTCACCCGGCACGGATCGTGGATGTCGACGATTTACCTAAACTAAAGAAAACCGAGAAGCACACAATTGATGTAGTGATTGATCGAGTCAAGGTCAAAGCTGACATCAAACAACGCCTAGCGGAATCCTTTGAAACCTCATTACGCATCGCCAATGGTCGCGCTTTAATCGTCGATATGGAGACTGGTGTTGAGCAATTATTTTCCAACAAATTCGCCTGCCCTACTTGTGGTTATAGCCTGCAAGAACTAGAGCCACGCCTATTCTCCTTCAACAATCCCATGGGCGCTTGCCCTGAGTGTGATGGCTTAGGGCATATAGAATTTTTCGACCCTAAACGCATCGTTGCTTTCCCCAATTTATCGCTAGCCAGTGGTGCGGTCAAAGGCTGGGATAGACGCAATCAATACTATTTTCAAATGCTATCCAACCTTGCGGCATTTTATGATTTTGATGTCGACACACCGTTTGAACAATTACCCGAAGCCTCACAACAAGTCGTTCTGTACGGTTCAGGAAAACAAGTTATTCCTTTCACTTACATCAATGAAAAAGGCCGCACCGTCATCAAGGAACATAGCTTTGAAGGGGTGGTCACCAATCTGCAAAGACGCTACCGCGAAACCGACTCTATGGCAGTCAAAGAAGAACTAGCCAAGTTCATCAATGAAAAAGAATGCCCTTCCTGCCACGGCGCACGTTTGCGGGTAGAAGCACGCTTTGTCAAAGTAGGGATAGGTGAGCAAGAGCGCGCCATTTATGAACTCTCGGCATTGCCTTTGCGAGACGGCTTAGAATTTTTCACCAATTTAAAATTAGTCGGCGCTAAGCGCGACATCGCTGATCGCATCATCAAAGAAATCAGCTCACGTTTGACCTTCTTAAATAATGTCGGCCTAGACTATTTATCCTTGGATCGCAGTGCTGACACGCTCTCTGGTGGTGAAGCCCAACGCATACGTTTGGCCTCGCAGATTGGCTCAGGCTTAACCGGTGTGATGTATGTGCTTGATGAACCCTCCATAGGCCTGCATCAGCGTGACAATGACCGCCTCATCGGCACACTCAAACACCTACGCGATATCGGCAATAGTGTTTTAGTGGTAGAACACGATGAAGATGCGATACGCTGCGCCGACTTTGTCGTTGATATGGGCTTAGGTGCTGGGGTACATGGCGGTGAAATCATCGCTCAAGGAACATTAGAAGATATTATGAAGAGCGAACGCTCTTTAACCGCGCAATATCTCTCAGGCGCCTTATGCATAGAAGTGCCAAAAAAACGTGCCACCTTTAATCCCGAAAAACAGTTCGTCATTGCCGGTGCGTCAGGTAATAATCTCAAGCACGTCACCATGAAATTGCCTATCGGCTTATTGACCTGTGTGACCGGTGTTTCAGGCTCCGGAAAATCGACCCTAGTCAACGATACGCTGTACCTAGCTGCGTCACGCCATCTATATGGTTCGCAAGCAGAACCCGCAGCCTTTGAAAGCATCAGCGGCCTAGAACATTTCGATAAAGTGATTTCTGTAGATCAGGGTCCTATCGGTCGTACACCGCGCTCCAATCCTGCCACTTACACTGGTCTATTCACACCAATTCGCGATCTATTTGCCACCGTTCCTGTGGCTAAAGAACGTGGCTATAGCGCAGGACGATTCTCGTTTAATGTCAAAGGTGGACGCTGCGAAGCTTGCCAAGGTGACGGCGTCATCAAAGTCGAAATGCACTTCTTACCTGACGTGTATGTTCCTTGCGATACCTGCCATGGCAAACGCTATAACCGCGAAACCTTGGAAGTACAGTACAAAGGGAAAAACATCACCGAGATCCTAGCGATGACGGTAGAAGATGCCTATGAATTCTTTAAACCCGTGCCTCTCATTGCCCGTAAATTGCACACACTACTAGATGTCGGCCTTGGTTATATTCGCCTAGGTCAAAGCGCCACGACGCTATCAGGTGGCGAAGCACAGCGGGTTAAACTTTCGCTGGAATTGTCTAAACGCGATACTGGTCGCACTTTGTATATCTTGGATGAGCCAACCACCGGACTACATTTTCACGACATCGCCTTACTGCTCAAAGTCATCCATCGCTTGCGTGATCAAGGCAACACCTTGGTCATCATCGAGCATAATTTAGATGTAATTAAAACCGCAGATTGGATCGTCGATATGGGACCAGAAGGTGGCGCAGGTGGAGGCAGAATCATCGCTAGCGGTTCACCCGAGGATGTGGCAGCGAATAGCGAAAGTGTGACTGGACAGTATTTACTGCCTTTGTTGAAAACGAAAAAATCGAAAACCTAAAAACTAAAATCTCTCAACAGAGAGAAAAACGTGAAGAAGAAACGGTTGAAAAAAAAGTGATGTGGTTTCGTGATTATTCAGCCCCCTATGTAAGCCGTCTTTCCCGCATGTTTTTAGCGGGAATCCAGCGACTTTTGTTCAACAACGAACGCCACTGAATTCCCGATTAAACCCTAGTGAATAACATAAAATAGGGTGGCGTACTTTGAAATTTTAACTTCGCCATAGAGAGCTGAATAATTCTATGGTTTCTTTTTATAGCTCGTCAATCAAAGGCTTAAAATGAGATCATTTTTCTATACTCTTTTTTCTCGTCGCTGTCTCCGCGTCTCTGCGTCTCTGTATTGAGCAGTTTTAAATTGAAAAACTTATGTCCATACGCTTAATCGTAGGCCTAGGAAACCCAGGCCCAGAATACGAACAAACTCGCCACAATGCCGGCTTTTGGTTGGTAGATCAGCTCGCTCATCGTGGCTCAAATGTGGGCTTACAACGCGATAAGAATTTTAATGCGCTAGTAGCCAAAACCCGAATTGCCAACGAAGATGTTTGGCTCTTGCAACCGCAAACCTTTATGAACCGCTCAGGGCTATCGGTCGGGGCGATCTGTCGTTTTTACAAAATCACTCCAGATCAACTCTTAGTGGTACATGATGAACTCGATATGCTACCTGGCGTAGCCAAACTCAAAAAAGGTGGCTCTTCTGGCGGGCACAACGGACTCAAAGACATCACTGCTGCGCTAGGTACACAAGACTATTGGCGACTACGGATAGGCATAGGACATCCACGTACTTTGAACCTCAACCAAGGTGTCGCCGATTTTGTTTTGCATAGGCCGCGTAAAGAAGAACAGCCTTTGATTGATGAATCCATCGCCTACGCTTTGGATGTAATTCCTAAATTGGTGCAAGGGGAATTCGCTGAGGCGATGACCCAATTACATACCGCCAAATAAAAATATTCTATAATAAACTTACTTTTTATTTGAAGTAAATGAAGTCAAATCATCGTTTCCAATAGAAGGGATTTTTCGCCCTCTTTGCTGCATAGCTTCGCGCAAAAGATATTCTACTTGTGCATTGGCACTACGTAATTCTTGTGCTGCCATACGTTCTATCTCGACCCATAACTCTGGGTCTATGCGCAAGGGAAAGGATTTTTTGCCGGGGCTTGCCATGATTCTAGATCCTTCCCTCATTTTTCGCGATAAGTTCGGTCAGTTGCGCACACAACAGAGCTGGGTCGGCACATCCAATGCGCAAGCGAATGCCGTCGCGCAAGAATATTCTCACTGCGCCCGTACCTCTGGCGTTGTACAACATACCTTCACGAGTAAGTCGTATGCCTTGACCTTCGGCAGGTAGGCTCTCACACAATTCTACTTGTGCGATTTGTGCAAGTGGCACTTGCCAATTGCGACGACTGACCACACCAAAACTCCAGCGTAAATTGTGCTCATCCACAGTGATTTTAAGATGCGCAAAAAGACCAAGCACAAGTAAGTTAACCACCGCCATCAGCGCCACTGAAAACATCATTGCATGCAGCGCTTGTGCTCTGGTATCAAACAATACTATGCCTAAGCTGAGTAAAGGAAGCATGACCCAAGCTTTGATCACCAGTTGCCGCGATTGATAAATAATTTTTGCCATTATCGATTACCGACCTTATGTTTTTTTGCCCTAGCGCTGACGATTGCGATGCAAATAATGATGAAGACTACGCTCATGTTACTCTCCTGAATTACTGAGTTAATTATTAGGGTTACGCAAAATTACGCTACCTAGTGCCTGCCCTCGAACGCTTGAATCGGGGGCGCGAAGACTAAGGCAGTACGTTAGTACGACGAGGCGAATGCAACAACGGCAGCGTCTGTTTTGCGTAAGTCTTAATTATATAAAGTACCCGTATTAATGATAGGCTGGGTCTCTTTATCCGAACACAGTACCACCAATAAATTACTGACCATCGCGGCTTTTCTTTCATCGTCTAATTCGACAATTTTGCGCTCAGATAAACCCCGCAAAGCTTCTTCCACCATCGATACGGCACCATGCACAATTTTCTTACGGGCGCTAATAATCGCTTCGGCTTGTTGGCGACGCAACATGACTTGCGCAATTTCTTGGGCATAGGCTAAATGCGTCAATTTGGCGTCTTCCACATCAATCCCGGCGGCCACAAAGCGCTGATGTAATTCTGCTCGCATGGCGTCGGCAACGATATCCATTCCGGCACGTAACGTAGTTTCACCAACCGCCAAATCCTCGCCATCGTCATAGGCGTATTGCGACGCTAAATGGCGCAAAGCGGCTTCCGCTTGCACGTTCACGAAGCGCTCAAAATCATCAACGTTATAAATCGCTAGTGCGGTTTCTTCTACTCGCCAAATAATCGCTGCACCAATTTCCACGGGATTACCGCGTTTATCATTGACCTTTAAAGAAGGTGTATTCAAGGTACGAGCACGTAGGCTGATTTTTCGTTTATTGAGCAATGGATTTGCCCAACGCAACCCCTCACTGCGATCGGTACCAGTGTACTTGCCAAACAAAGAAAGCAAAGCCGCTTCGTTAGGTTGCAGCATATACAGCCCGGTGAAAATAAATATTCCCAATACCAGCACCAGCAATCGAGAGGCGACACTCAATAATTCTGGCTGCCCCCCGGAAGTCATGAGACTGATAAAGGCATAAGCACCACCGATGATCATGAGCAATCCCAATACAATCATCGCGTAACCGTCCATAGATCGATAATGTGTCTCGCGCCTTGGCGTTTTTTTACCATCCTGCTTAACTGCAACATCACCATCAGAATTAACTTGTTTCATGCTTATCTCCATAAAAAGTTCACATCAACACACTGAAATCAAAGTGATATCACTTTAGGATCACTCAGATGCTTTGTCAAGTGTTTTTTCTGCCGAAATAGAAAACGAGGCTTTCCAGATACCTTCATAAAATTTTACCATTGTCGATAAACCTTAGGACTTACGCAAAATTGCGCTGGCTAGACGCAGAGCCGAAGGCAGTACTTTAGTACCTTAGCTTAGCAAACGGCGATAGTAACAACGCCAGCGTCTGTTTTGCGTAAGTCCTAAACCTTAAGTGCTGGCGATCAGGTAAGATGCGCCTAGTGTAAAAATTCTCTTCTCCTGCAATGAAAACTAAAATTCGTACCGAAGTCGCCAAGCTCTGGTATATCGCTTGGCCCGTCCTTATCGGGCAACTCGCCACGGTCGGCATGTCTGTTGCCGATGTGGTGATGACCGGGCACTATAGTGCACAGGATCTGGCCACCGTCGCCTTAGGCACCTCCTTGTGGGCGATCGTATTGGTCACGGTAATGGGCATCATGATTGCTGTCAATGCCGTGGTAGCTCATGAAGTTGGGGCAGAGGCTTTTGATAAAATCCCGCACATCGTGCGTCAAGCGATGTGGATGGCCTTTGGTGTGGGCTTAGTCGCTTGCCTACTCCTGAATCTTTCCACGATAGTGTTTGATTATTTGCAGCTAGAACCACTTATCCAAAATAAAGCCACTGAGTTTGTCCGTGTGATTAGCATAGGCATGCCTGCTTTCGCCATGTATCGGGCGCTGTATAGTTACACTACAAGTCTTAGCCATACCAAACCGGTGATGGTGATTGCCATTATTGGCTTGATCTTTAATATCGTCGTCAATTACCTTTTCATTTACGGTAAATTCGGTTTTCCACAACTAGGCTCAACTGGCTGTGCGCTAGCGACTGGACTTGGTATGTGGCTGATGTTAGGGCTTATGATTTGGTGGACTCATCACGCACCGGAATACCACCAAACATTTCCCTTCACCCATAGAGAAGGACCAAAGTGGACGGAAATTCGTTCGATGCTGCGCATAGGCCTACCGATTGGAGTGACCTATTTTGCCGAAGTCTCGGCCTTTTGCGCAGTCGGATTATTAGTGGCGCGCTTTGGAGTAGTAGCGATCTCTGCCAATCAAATTGCCCTCAATTTTTCTTCGCTTTTATTCATGGTTCCCATGAGTTTAGGAATCGCTTTAACTACCCGAGTAGGACAAACTTTGGGCGAGCAAGATTTAGTACATGCACGCTTTGTGTCTTGGGTGGGGGTAGGTGTTTCCTTGTTCTTCGCAATTTTTTCAGCGATTTTATTGGCGCTCTCGCGCTATGTTGTAGCTGAGGCTTACCTCGGATACTGCGGTGCAAGTGGTGGCAGCCAATCTCCTCCTGTTAGCGGCAATATTCCAATTGCCCGATGCGGCGCAAGTGACGCTCTCCTGCGCACTACGCGGCTATAAAATGACCCGAGTACCGATGTTCATCCATATTATGGCGTTTTACATATTCGCCCTACCAATCGGCATCATTTTAGGGCTGGCTCCAGACTGGGCGCCGTGGCGCCCCGAGCATGCCATGGAGGCCACGGGATTTTGGATAGGCTTAGTTTTAGGACTCACCATTGCCGCATTGTTACTCGGTGTATTTTTGCACAGAATGTCCAGCACTCGTATCGCCTACGATGCCAAAAGCGCCTAACTAGGACTGACGCAAATGATTCCAACGACCTTGTGATTACTCCAAGTACCTTGGGGTACTTAACACCGCCTACGGTCGGCAGGCCGCGTTAGGACGGTTTTACCTAAGTCCTAGTGTAAAATAGCAGCTTATTCTTTTTTTCTGAGCACATTATGAGTCTTCAATGCGGCATCGTCGGCCTACCCAACGTCGGTAAATCTACTCTATTCAATGCCTTGACCAAAGCAGGCATACCAGCGGAAAACTACCCTTTTTGCACCATAGAACCCAATGTCGGCGTAGTCGAGGTACCCGATCCGCGTCTAAAACAACTCTCAGAAATCGTCAAACCTGAACGCGTCCAAAACGCCATCGTCGAGTTCGTCGATATCGCTGGCTTGGTCGCTGGTGCGTCTAAAGGCGAAGGCTTAGGTAATCAATTTCTAGCCCACATCCGCGAAACCGATGCCATCGTCAACGTAGTACGTTGCTTTGAAGACGACAATGTCATCCACGTCGCTGGCAAGGTCAGCCCACTAGATGATATCGAAGTTATTCAAACTGAGCTCTGCTTAGCCGATATGGGTTCGGTAGAAAAAGCCATTCATAGAGAAAATAAAAAAGCCCGCTCCGGTGACAAAGACTCTGCCAAATTAGTCGCTATTTTAGAACGCATTATGCCGGCATTAAACGATGCCAAACCAGTACGTGCTTTAGGCTTAGACGCAGATGAAATGGCGCTCATTAAACCAATGTGCTTAATCACTGCCAAGCCGGCAATGTATGTTGCCAACGTCTCCGACCACGGCTTTACTAACAATCCTTTACTCGATCAATTAAGCGCCTACGCTGCTACGCAAAACGCGCCATTAGTAGCCATTTGCGCCTCGATAGAATCTGAAATCGCCGACTTAGACGACGCAGACAAAGTCGAATTTTTGGCTGACATGGGCATGCAAGAACCTGGCTTAGACCGCTTAATCCGTGCCGCGTATAAACTCCTAGGCCTACAAACTTATTTCACCGCAGGTGTCAAAGAAGTACGCGCTTGGACCATCCACGTAGGCGACACAGCACCACAAGCTGCCGGCGTGATCCATACTGACTTCGAACGCGGTTTCATCCGTGCACAAACCATCGCTTTTGATGACTATATCGCCCACAAAGGTGAGCATGGCTCCAAAGAAGCCGGCAAGATGCGCGCTGAAGGTAAAGAGTATGTTGTGAAAGATGGCGATGTATTGAATTTCTTGTTCAACGTTTAAATTGACAGTCCAGTTTCGGGTGTTTTCAAGATTCGACCGAAAACATCAAAATTGCACCAAATTGACTATGAAAGCCGCTAGAAATAGCGGCTTTTTTGTTCATAGAAAACGCCATCATCAATACGTAAATTTTCACTCACTTCATCAAATTTTTACTTGGTAGTGCTCATTGTTAGTTGAATTTTTTTACAAAGCCAACATAGACACGGCGCGCAACGAAGTGATCAAAACCGTTCTGATGGAAGGTGCTGGTATGGGTTGAATAGTTACGCTTACTACCGTCAAAAATATCGTTAGCGTTTATCGTCAAACTAAGCGTCTTGGAAAACTGGCGCCTCCAAGTTAGATTAACATTACTGGTCGCCCCGTATTGACCCAGCGGCGTTATACCTGACGATCGGCCATGCGCGTCGAGCGATATGTCGTCCGAACCAACACTGTATTTCGCCCTGAGATTCAGATATCCCGAGACGCCAACCTCGTGTCTCAAGCGATCAAGATCTGGCGTATCCAGTGTGACTTGGTAGACGCCAAGGTCAATACCTAACTGCAGCGAGGCATCGGGTCTCCAATCAAGAGAACCAGTGGCACCAATCGAACTAGCCTGCCCGCCATTTTGCTTCGAAGTCACCAGTACTTGATCGATAAAAGTACGCGCGTCGATCACGGTATCCACGCTGTTACGATAGAACGCTCCCAAGCTCGCATCGATATGCTGCGCATCGAAATTTGCGCCGACTTCCCATGAGTTTAGCCGCTGCGGCCGAAGAGCGGGATTGCCTTGGCTTAAATTTTGCGCGTCGATATAAGTACTAAATGGATTGAGGTCACGCGAATCCGGCATTTGCAAACTACGGCGATAGTTGAGTGTCAGATCCAACTCATTGCTGTAGGCGTATCGCAGATTAAGACTTGGATTAAGTGCCGTCCAACGATCTCTGGCTATACCATGAGATACTGGATGCACATCAAGCTCTAGTCGTTCAGCACGTCCTCCAAGCAGAACCTGCCATTTGTCTTCCTTGAGCATATAGGTGAGATACGCAGCAGCAATTCTCGTCTCCACAGCATAATTATTGGTCGTCTCTGCGGTTGGAGTTTCAAGGCCAGTTATTGAATCAACGGAGGCCTGATAATTATAAATATCGTCGGCTTTATCTTGAAAATCCAAACCGAGACCCCACTGACCATGCTCAAATGAACGGGTCCAATCGACGGTAGATTGCTTGAGATGTCGCGCCGACCGAGTTACGCCGTGACTGTAGTCAGTTGCCAGAATTGGCTGAACAAACACATCGCGATAAGATTTGTCGATGAGTCCGACCGTATCGCTATCCTGAACCATGGTTTTGAATGCAGTTCCGTTGCCTTGATGACTGTAACTCAAGGTGGCACTATGATCGGACTGCTCGTTGGGGCCATTAGAGATGCGGTGATAAATCCTCTCCGAATTGCCGTTGCGATTCACGTCGAACACGTCAAACCAAGGCCGCGAATAGCGGTCATTATATCGCCCAGACAAACTAACACTGTCCGCGTCACTCAAAGAATAATCGATCCCAAGTGAAGCGCTCTCCACGGTTCGGCGAACAAACACTTCCGAGGTCTGGAAGGTTTGTACGGATTGAGCACTCAAGGGGTTACGCCAATCGACTGCCGACTCCCGAAATTTCAATGTACCATCCCGCCGATACGCTAAGCTCCCGTGCACGCTAATATCTTTTGCGGTCATGTCCGCCGACGTACCGGCATTCCATAACCCTTGATCTGCAGCGCTGCCCTGAATTTGAGCATGTGCACCAGGCTTGCGGTTGCGCTTCAAGACAATATTAAGGATCGCGCCGCCGTTGGCGTTATACGCGGCTGACGGATTGGTCATTACTTCGACACTCGCAATATCGGCACCACTCATAGTTTGTAGCGCCACCGCCTGGCCTTCACCCGACATCATTGCCGTTGGTTTTCCATCGATCAAAACAGTGACGTTGGTATTACCTTTGACCGCGATTTGTCCATCGGCAGATACCGATACTTCAGGGGTAGACTGTAAAACATCTTGCGCGGTGCCATTTGCCGCTCGAGGTGTGTCGGCAATGTTGTAAACTGTCTTATCAATTTTTTTGACAACCAGCTCCTTCTTAGCTGTCACTGTAACTGTACCTGTAACTGTCGAAATATCTTGAGGCGCGGCGTGGGCGCGCAACGGTAGTGCGGCGAGTTCGAGCAAAACCAGAATTCGCATAATCGGAGTTCGTGCGCGATTTCGTGTCAGGCTTGAATATTTTCGTTTTAAAATCAAATGAAACCACCCCATTAATCCCAGTCTTTCACAACTATTCTTGGTGCTATAAC
>JAIELM010000053.1 GCA_019752975.1 Undibacterium sp.
CGACGTTGAGACGAACTTTTAATGGCAAAAAAGGCAGCCACAGCTGCCTTTTTTTAATAAAACCTTGTCACCAACGCGATTACTCGCCTTGTGATACAGAAGTTTTAGAGCCAACAGCGCCAAATTTCTTACGGAATTTGTCAACGCGACCAGCAGTATCCACAATTTTGTGTTTACCTGTGTAGAAAGGATGAGATTCAGCAGAAACCTCGATCTTTACTAGTGGATATTCTTTGCCTTCAAATTCCATCTTGTCACGTGTGTTGATGGTAGAACGTGTGATGAATTTGAAATCGTTAGATACGTCGTGGAATAAAACTTCACGATAATTTGGGTGGATGCCGTCTTTCATGCTTGCCTCGAAAATAGTTTAGGTAGCCAACACCCCACTTCGTCGGTCGACTTGCCTCTTGACCCGATTGGTGTACCACTTGCCTGATTAAAAAATATTTGGCATTACGCCAAGCCCGCGATTATACAACAAACTTAAACAACTGCCGAATTTTATGTTTTTTGATGCGATGTGATTGTCGTATCAAATTCTGGCTATCCATTTGAATTCCGACGCCAAGGGATTTAAGCGCCATAAAGAAGGTGTTGGACTGAAATGTGAGTGCGCTTGTATAATGCCGTTGATTCACAGGGTAATGCGAATTCCAATGACATTGATTGCATGGCGGATTGTCAGTGCCGCTTCGGTCAAGTGAGGGTTTCGTGCCTATCGATAGTTGGCATTACACGATTTGTGTGGAATTAAGAACCTACGTATCTCGTTTTGAGGACGTGGGTTTTTTCGTTTTTGAGTGTCTTAACTTAGTTTATGCCATATGTGAGGATAGATTTTTTGCTGTTTCATTTTTTTTAGCCTTCAATAATGCACACACTACATACAATGAGATTTCGTCTGGTTTTTTTAACTGTTATTTTCCTTGGCATGTTCACGGCATGTTCCAGTGTTCCAGTGAGTTCCAATGCGTCGTTGAAAAGCGCGATTAAGCCTGAGGCGACAGCAGTAGCGGTGCCTGTACCTGTTCCTAAAGCCTTACGACCTGTTCGTATTGGTTTGGCTTTAGGTGGCGGCGCGGCGCGGGGCTTTGCGCATATTGGCGTGATTAAGGTGTTGGAGTCTCAAGGGATTATTCCAGATATTGTGGTGGGAACGAGTGCAGGTAGTGTCGTGGGTGCGATGTATGCTGCAGGGTATAATGGTTTTGCCTAGCAAAAAATTGCGCTGGAAATGGATGAAACCACGATCTCGGATTGGTCACTACCATTTTTTTCTAAAAGTAGTGGCGTTTTGAAGGGCGAAGCATTACAGAATTACGTCAATAAAGTGGTATTGCAAGTGCCGATAGAGAAATTAAAAAAACCGTTCGGCGCGGTGGCCACCGATTTGAATACAGGCTTGCCTATGCTTTTTCAGCGCGGTAATACTGGTTTGGCGGTGCGTGCTTCGTCTTCTGTTCCTGGAATATTTCAAGCGGTGAGAATCAATGAGCGCCAATATGTCGATGGCGGTTTGGTGTCGCCTGTTCCTGTGCGATTTGCTAGGGAGATGGGGGCAGAGTTTGTAATCGCCGTGAATATTTCTTCCGCTCCTGAGGCGCAGGCGGCGTCAAGTTCTTTGGATGTGTTAATGCAGACTTTTACCATCATGGGGCAGAGCTTAAATCATTTTGAATTGCGTGGCGCTGACGTGGTGATTAAGCCAGATTTGCCGGGTATGAAGGGGAGTGATTTTAATGGTCGCAATTTAGCGATTTTGGCTGGTGAGCGCGCGGCTGTAGCGATGCTTCCTGAGCTTAAAGAAAAAATTCGAGCGCTTCAGGAAAAGCAGTAAGTTACTTGTCCGCGGGGTCTTCTGATATCCGTCGCGCACCGTTAAACCGCTTCTTCCAATATGCGATATTCATGCTCTCCACACGGACTTTTCCTCCTGCTGATGGAGAGTGGATGAACTTGTTATCGCCCAAGTAGATGCCGACATGGGAAAAACTTTTTTTCAGTGTGTTGTAGAAGACCAAGTCACCCGGCTGTAAGTCTTGTGCTTTGACTTTGTCACCTTCTTGGCTGATTTCTTTGGCGGTGCGGGGCAGTTCGGTTGCATTGGCGTTTTTAAATACCAGACGTACAAAGCCACTGCAATCGAGGCCGTTTTCTGGACTATTGCCACCACGCTTATACTTAATCCCGAGTAAATTCATGGCATTGATCGTGAGATCGGAAGTGCGGTCGCGTAGGCCTTTGAGCGTGCTTAAAGTTTTGGATTGCTCGGCTGGCGTGTCATCACTGCTGGCCGCATTGCTGGTACTGGCGAACGTCAAAACACATAAGCTTAAGATGAGTAAGCTTTTAAGTTTGTGTGATGTGCCTTTTATATGCATGCGCTAAGTCGTATGTTTGAAAAATCAAGGAAAAATTTTGCTTATACAGCAAGCTCTGTTTTTAGTATAACGTATTTTTCCTTGACTGCCAAAAATCGCACGCCAAACTTTTTAAGTGTTATGGGTGCGCCGCAATAAAGGCGATGACCTTGGGGCAAATCAACTCACGCCATTTACGCCCTGAGAAAATACCATAGTGTCCACAGCCAGGAGCGACAAAATCTTGCTTCATATTGTCGGGAATTCCGCTACATAAATCGTGCGCAGCTTGAGTTTGTCCCGGTCCCGAAATGTCGTCTAACTCACCTTCAACAGTGAATAGCGCAACTGTTTTGATGTCCTGTGGACGTACTAATTTTCCTTCCACTTCCCAAGTGCCTTTGGGTAAGCGAAACTCTTGAAACACCGTCTGTATGGTCTCTAAATAGTATTCGGCGGGTAAATCGATGACCGCATTGTACTCATCGTAGAATCTTCTGTGTTGTTCTGCTGATTCATCGTCACCTATCAATAAATGTTGATAAAAGTCGCGATGACTTTGCGCGTGGCGGTCAGGATTCATGGCGACAAATCCGGCGTGTTGTAAAAAGCCTGGATAAACTTTGCGCGCAAAGCCTGGGTAGTTATGGGGGACGCTATAGATCACGGTATTTTGGAACCATGAGAATTTTTTCTCAGTCGCTAAAGTGTTCACTTGAGTGGGCGACTTACGTGGATCGATAGGACCGCCCATCATGGTCATGGTTTTCGGCAGATAAGGATCATTTTCTGTCGCCATTAAAGAAATCGCCGCCAGCACGGGAACAGTCGGTTGACAGACTGAAATTACATGAAGATCAGTGCCAAGATGGCGGATAAATTCTTGGACATAGTAGATGTAATCATGTAGGTGAAATGGCCCTTTAGAAAGGGGAACCATGCGAGCGTCTATCCAATCGGTGATGTACACCTCATGATCGGGAATTAAGCTACGCACCGTGTCGCGCAACAAGGTTGCGTGATGCCCGGAGAGAGGGGCGACAATAAGTATTTTGCTTTGAGCGACGGGTTTTTTTTGCTTTTTTGTGCTGGCTGTTTGCTTATTGAAGTGAATTAAGTTGCAAAATGATTTGGTTAGGACTATCTCTTGTTCGACCTCGACCACTTCATCGTTCATCACAACGGATGTGATATTGAATTCTGGTTTCTCATAATCTTTTCCCAGGCGAAAAGCTAGCTCATAGGCCGCGGCAATGCGTTGAGAATAGGGATTGTAAGCCCATGCAGAGTAGGGGTTGGCAAATAGTTGTGATGAAGTTTCCGCCCATTTTGATAGTGGCGTTAAAAAGGAACGGTTGAATTCGTGAAGTTGATACAGCATGTGTTTGTTCCTTAAAATGCAGAAAATAGCGATGTAATGGACGACGAAATTAGCGATGCAATTGTACTTACTAGTATGAGTATAGCGCGATTTTGCTGCGCTGCGCCATTTTTGATCATGTGGTATTAACTCGTTCCGGTTTTTAGGATGATTTGTGCGGTCTCAAAATCGTAATTTTCTACGGCGACACAAAGTTTTTGGTAACTTATGTAGTCAAACGCATCTTGAAATAAGCTCGCATTTGCATTGAATAGGGCGCTTGCTTCCACATCGGCTGACCTTAAAAGGTTTTCTAATTGTCTGCCTATTTGCGCATATTCATTTACCGACGAATTTTGTTGGGATTTCTCTATTATGTTGTTTTTGGAAAAATATTGATCAATGTCTTCGAAAACTTGTTTTGCTGCAATCGTGACTTTGGTGAGGTAAGTTCTGACGATAGGCAAGGTGCAAGTCTGGCTTTGGATAAGGGTTTCTAACTGTGTGCATATGCGTGTCAAGTCGGTCGCCCCTAGTGTCGCGCTGAGTCCCTTTAAGGTGTGCAAGTGACGTGCAAACGTTTCATCACGATACTGATCGCTGAGTTGTGTAAGTTGATCCAGGGTTTCGTTTTGCACCTCGCGAAAACGCTGAAGTAGGTGCTGGTAAAGCGATAACTTTCCCCCGACTGACTGCAATCCATACTTAGCATCGATGTAGGTAAAATGAAATTGCTGGGCGCATTGGATGTTTTGATTTTCGGAAGTCGCAAGCCGATCTATCGGTTCTGTGGTGCTCAAGCAAGCATGTATTGCACGATAGAGTTCCGTGCGAACGATAGGCTTTGTTAAGTAGCCTTGCATTCCTAGGGTAAGACACTTTTCTTTATGTTGGCCTGAAGTATGGGACGTCAATGCAATGATGGGAATATGGTCGAACTTTGACATAGCTCGAATTTCCGTCGTTGCAGCATATCCATTTTTTATGGGCATTTCCAGATCCATCAAAATGAGCTGAAAGAAGTCTGGCGCACAATTGGTGAGCTGCTCTACCGCATCCATCCCGTTGATCGCAATTTGTGCTTCGTAGCCAGCTTGAACGAGTAACTCGAGTGCGATCTCTTGATTAAACTCATCATCATCTACAAGCAGAATTCGTGGCATGGTGTGCATCCTTTGAGCATTGTTGCCGAAATAGATAGGACTTACGCAAAACAGACGCTGGCGTTGTTGCTATCGCCCTATCGTACTTAAGTACTGCCTTCGGCTCTGCGTCTAGCCAGCGCAATTTTGCGTAAGTCTTAATAGAGTGAGCTTAGGCAAAATAGTAGTTTATTTTTGGCATGATATGGTGATTGGAGCGTCATTTCACAAAATTTTTCCAAATGATTGAATTTAATTTATAAATAATTACCTTGTTATTTTCATTGGCTATTGTTTGAGGAGGCTTACAACACGCAAGACGAATAGCTTTAGCCATATCACTTCATTCGCGTTAAAATTGGTACGCATATATAGCTTGAAATATTGCTTCAAATTATTGTTTTCAACTACTGTTTTACTTGTTGCTATGAACTGTTTTGATAGAACTTACGCAAAACAGACGCTGGCGTTGTTGCTATCGCCTTGTCGTACTTAAGGACTTAAGGACTTAAGTACTAAAGTACTGTTTTCGGCTGTGCGTCTAGCCAGCGCAATTTTGCGTAAGTCCTATTTGAAATATCGCTTTATTTAGATAGATAGTTCGATTGCTTGCCTTGATTTTCGACGAATTTTGGATGATGAACACACGCTTATTAATTTCCGAGAAGGCATGGCTTGAACGTGCCCTTGATGCTCTTGATGTGCTTCGTGACTCTGTGATCGATGGGCGTGCCATCGCAATGGCGATGCGAGATGAAGGTCTTGACATGGATGACCAATTCAGCGTTGCTGGTGCTGATATTGTGTTTGCTTTTGCTGATTATTTTGATAGCGATTTGCTCGCGGCCGAGAATGCTTTTGAGAATGTTGGGAAATTTTTTGTAGAGGAACGGGATACTAATGGGGTGTTTTTTGCCAATTTAGGACGAGCTATAGTCAATCGAAAGTTAGGCAAAAATCATAAGGCACATCAGATCTGTGAGCTAGAGTTGATCCCTACTATCGACGATGCACTGCCTAGATTGGCGATTTTGGCATTCAATATTTTTGCAATTGTTTTGCAGGAATTGGAACAGACTGAGCGTGCAATTCGATATTTTTATCGTGCCCTAGAACTGTCTCATTCGATTAACTCCGCTAATAGAATCGCGCAAGTAACAGCCAATCTTGGTGAGGTTTTGTATGTTACTGGTAATGTAAGGGCTGCCGAGGAATTTTTACAAACAGCATGTGACTTAGCGTCCACGTCAAGCGAGAAGTGGCTGATGCCATTTAGCTCTTCGATGCTGGCTTTGTGTAAAATTTCTTTAGGTAAATTCGACGAGGCGTATGCTGCTATACAGCGTTATATAGAAAATCTGTCCGGTGGTAATGAACAGACGAATTCCTATTACGCATTCCATCTCTCGGTAGTGGCCTATACCCTAGCGCAAAGAGGAGAAATGCACGAGGCACTTAAGCTAAGTGGGTTGGCGGTTAAGGAAGTGGTTCATTTAGAAGATGCCCATTTGCGGCCTTATATTTGGTGGGTAAGTGGTTTTTTGAATCGACGGCAGGGCTTGTATGCCGATTCCATCGTCGACTTAGGTAAGGCGATTGATCAAGTTGGTGACAGTGGCTATATCCATCTTCCATTGGCTGCAATGAATGAACTTGCAGAGATTTATGCAGAAATGGGTGACTGGGAAAGGGCCTATCAAGAGCAAAAGCGCTATCAGAAGTTGATGATCCGAGCGCAAGAGCGTGCCAGTAAAATTCAGTTGGAAAATATCAAAATTCGTGGTGAATACAAAGAAGCAGAACAAGACCGGCGGCTCAATGCGCGCATGATGATTGAGCGTAAGACTTTTGACGATGAGCTGCAGCGCATGCTCACCGAACGCGAAACTATCTTGGAAAACTCTATTTTTGGTATGGTGTTTTTGAATAGCGAAGGTCGAGTTCAATGGGCTAATCTGCCATTGTGTCAAATTTTTGATGTCGAACGGGAAGAAATTTTAGGTGCGTCGATAGAACGGTTTTACGTCTCAAGGGAAAGCTATATAGAGAATGGCGCTGCAGTAGAGCAGGCGGTATTACGAGGTGAAGCTTTTGAGACTGAATTGGAAATGCGAAGGAGCGACGGTAGTTTATTTTGGGTGCAATTTTCTGGACGGGCGGTCAACAAGCGTGATCTCAGTTATGGCACGGTCTGGGTGGTAATGGATATTTCGTCGCGCCGTCAATTAGAGGACGATTTACATCGGTCTGAGAATAATTATCGGCTAGTGATTAATAACGTCACCGAAGGTATTGTGGTCGTGCAGAATGAACGTATTGTTCTAGCTAACCGAGTGATACAGAGTCTGACTGGTTTTAGTCACGATGAAATTATCGGCACCGACTTTACCGCCTGTTTTTTTGCGGAAGATGTTGCACTTATGCGTGCGCGGTATCATGGTCGTTTGTTGGGTGGCGAAGTTGAACAATACTATCAGATACGACTGCAGCATGCGCGATATAAAACCACTATTTGGGTAGAGGTGTCATCGGTATTGATTGAATGGGAGGGATCACCGGCCATCCTGTCATTTGTTTCCGATCTCACTCAAAGAAAACTCCTCGAATCGCAACTCAAGGAAAGTACGGAGGAGCAAATACGTTTGCAAACCTTGCAAATGCAAAATGAACTCAAGGTTTCTGAATTGGCGCGACGTCATGCGGAGGAAACAACGGCCGCCAAATCCATGTTCTTGGCTAATATGAGTCATGAAATTAGGACGCCGATGAATGCGATCATTGGTATGGCACATTTGGCTTTAAAAACAGAACTGAATGTCAAACAAAAAGACTATGTGGAAAAAATCCACAAGGCCGGTACCTCATTGATGGGTATCATTAACGATATCTTGGATTTTTCAAAAATTGAAGCCGGGAAGCTCGACATAGAGGAAGTCGAATTTGAGCTTGATGAAGTTCTCAGTAGTGTCGCGGTAGTGACCAGCGAAAAAGCAGAACAAAAAGGTCTTGAATATCTATTTGATGTCAGTATGGATGTTCCAACTCGTTTGAAAGGTGATCCACTTCGGCTCGGACAAGTGCTGATTAATTTGGTCAATAACGCTATCAAATTCACCGAGGAAGGTGAAGTGTGTTTGAGTTGTCGATTATTCGAGAAACATAGCGATGCGCGAGAGGGAGAAATTAGTCTCTTGTTTGAAGTGCGCGATACCGGCGTGGGTATGAGCGAGGCGCAGTCTTCTCATTTGTTTTTACCCTTTAGTCAGGGAGATGAAACGACCACTAGAAAATTTGGTGGTACCGGACTCGGACTCTCGATTTCAAAAGCGATGCTCAATCTTATGCGTGGAGAAATATCGTTGAAAAGTGTGCTTGGCGTTGGCACTAGTGTCACCTTTATTCTACCGCTGCGCTATCAAGGGAATGATCAGAAGGCTGAGCAAGAGTGTGGACAAAAACGTGAACAAGGAAGTGAGCAAGGACATGAGCAAAAAAGGCAGGCGCTCCTCTCGTCAGAGTTATTTAGCAAGTTGCGTGTGTTGATTGTGGACGATCATGTTCTTGCCGCTCAATTATTGAAGACTAAATTGGAAGTGTATGGCATGAGTTGCGAAATTCGGCATACAGGTGAGCAAGCTTTAACTTATTTATTAGAGCAAAATGGTCGAGATGACGCAGCGACGAAAGGCGGATCAGCAATTGATGCAATATTCGTTGATCTGCACATGCCCTATCTCGACGGCAATGAAGTGATTTCGCAAATTCGCGCAAGCAAACTCACGCATATGCCAAAACTAGCCTTGGTTGGTGCTAGTGCTAGCGAGAGTCTTAATTATCGTGAAGTAGCAGTGACAATCGATGCTTATTTAGATAAGCCGTTTAATACGTCTAATGTATTAGATTGTCTGGTGAATATGTTCGCTTTTCATACCTTTTCCGGCACCACACAACACGGTACTGTTCTGCCAAAACGCAGCCATTTGCGGGTCTTGCTGGTCGAGGATAATATCGTCAATCAGCAGATAGCGACGGAGTTATTAGAGGCTTTGGAAATTGAGGTTGACGTCGCAACGAACGGACTTTTGGCAGTAGAGCGCTTGCAAGAAGTTGGGCCTCAATATTACGGTATGGTGTTTATGGATGTGCAAATGCCCGAAATGGATGGGCATGAAGCAACTAAACTGTTAAGGAGAGATGCGAGGTTTGCTACCCTGCCCATCGTAGCGATGACGGCGCATGCTTTAGTGGTTGAGCGCGAACGCTGTTTTACTTCCGGGATGAATGCCCATATTGCGAAACCGATTCATCCTAATGAGTTGTATCAGTTGATTTCTGACTGGTGCACAGATGGTATTAGTAGCGCACTAGAAAAAAAACATTCTACCAACTCACACGATGACGAACGTGGACTCCTGATTCCCGGCCTTAATGTCCATCAGGGACTGAGCCGTACCATGGGTGATAAAGTCTTATATTTTAAGTTGTTGCGTCTTTTCATTCATGATCAGGCACAGACCATCATAAAAATAAAGGATGCCCTCAAGGCACAAAATTGGTCGCACGCCGAGAACTTGTGCCACACACTTAAAGGTGTGGCTGGCTTAATTGGTGCGGAAGTTCAGTGCAGCGCCGGTAAGCTAGAAGAAATGATGCGAAGCGCCGAATTTAGCGAGGAGTTGGAGAGGGAACTGGTCAATTGTAGTGCGCAGTTGAACAGCACGATACAAGCGATAAATGACTACTTGCCGCACGAAAACGAGGCATCCAACGACACCACCGTGAGCGCTATTAGCACCACATTGTCCAGTGAAGAAGCGCTACAAAAACTACGGCATTGCTATAAGTTGGTGAGTCATTTTGATGCGGATGCCATTGATGCTTTGAACGTTTCGATTGATGCTCTTAATTTGGCTTTTGGTATTGATGTGCAAAAGCAAATTATGCGTGCGGCCAATAGGTATGATTTCGATATTATTCTTTCGATTATGAAGGGTAATGCTCATATGGTGGGTTTGGAGCTTGTCTGAGAGAGTAGATCTAATTAGTCAAACACGGGAGTCAAGCGATGAGTCAACTAGCGCCAATAGAAGAAAAACAAGTCATTCTGATTGTAGATGACACACCGGATAATATTACCCTTTTGTCGGCGCTACTCAAGGATAAGTACAGAATAAAAATCGCCACCAACGGCGTTAAAGCGATTGCCGTCGCGTCAATGCAGCCAAGTCCAGACTTGATCTTGCTCGACGTGATGATGCCTGAGATGGACGGTTATGAGACTTGCAGACGTTTAAAGCAAGAGCCATCCACGGCGGAAATTCCCATCATTTTTTTAACTGCAAAAAGCCAAGTGTCCGACGAAGAAATGGGGCTAAGCCTAGGCGCAGTTGACTATATCAGTAAACCAGTCAGTCCACCAATTGTGTTGGCACGGGTTGCTACTCAATTAAATTTAGTTCGTGCACGTTATCTTTTGCAGGATCAAAATAAAAATTTAGAGTATTTAGTGCAAGATCGAACTCGCAAGCTTGCAAAAATGCAAGATGCGATCATTATGGCGATGGCGTCCTTGGCTGAGACGCGTGATAACGAGACAGGCAATCATATTCGTCGCACCCAAAATTACGTCGCTGCCTTAGCGCGGCATTTACGCCATTTGCCCCGTTTTTCTGCGGAACTGACAGAACAAAATATTGATCTTTTGTATAAGTCTGCGCCCCTACATGATATTGGCAAGGTGGGCATTCCCGATAATATCTTACTTAAGCCCGGCAAATTGGATTCAGACGAATTTGAGATCATGAAGCTGCATACTACCTATGGACGTGAAACCATCCTTTCAGTAGAGCGTTATCTCGGCGAGAGTAATGAATTTTTGCGTTTCGCACGTGAAATCACTTATTCACATCAAGAAAAATGGGATGGTTCAGGTTATCCAGAAAATTTGGTCGGCAATGCGATTCCCATTTCAGCCCGACTGATGGCTGTTGCTGACGTATATGATGCCTTGATTTCAAAACGTGTATATAAGCCCGCGTTCAGTCATCAAGAGGCCGTCGATATTATGCGTAAGGGAAGGGGCACACATTTTGACCCTGAGATGTTAGACGTATTTATGCGGATCGCAGACGAATTTAAGGAAATTGCTCAAAGATTTAAAGAGAATGACAGTGAGAGCGCGTAGCGTTACATCCATTTGAAAACAACCGTCAATAAATTGTCAGGGTTTTTCTGGCGGTATAGGGTGATCGAGTTACAATCACCCTAAATTTTTTGTTGAACTTTACTTTCGGTCAGTCAAATGAGATTAGTCAAACACTGGAGATTCTACGCCCAAAATCTTATGAAGTTTTGGTGATGTTGTGGTGTATTGCATATGAATCTTCTTGTCAGGGAAAATATAAGGCGCTGCACCAAATGCCGCCAAAGCCGCTTCATGGAAGCCAGACAAAATTAATTTTTTCTTACCTGGGTAAGTGTTGATATCGCCGACCGCAAAAATACCTGGCACATTGGTTTCGAACTTCTCAGTGTCGACCACTTTCAGTTGTTTGCGTTCGATATCTAGTCCCCAATCGGCGATCGGACCTAGCTTAGGCGAGAGGCCAAAGAACACCAACAAGTCATCTAAAGGTAAGCGTCGAGTAACTCCATCGGCGCCAGTCACTTTGATTTCTGCGAGTTTGTCATCCTTAGTTTCTATGCCGGTGACTTGGCCGATGATCAATTGCATCTCGTAGTTGTCGCACATTTCTTTCATCTTGGCGACTGATGCTGGTGCCGCACGGAAGTCGTCACGACGATGTAAAACCACGACCGATTCGGCTTTTCCTGCCAAGTTCAGTGCCCAATCCAAAGCCGAGTCGCCGCCGCCACAAATGACTAAATTACGACCTTCAAAACGGCTAGGATCTTTAACCCGATAGAATACTTGAGAACCTTCAAAGGCATCTATTCCCTCGACTTTTAAAGTACGGGGTTGGAAGGAGCCAACACCCGCAGCGATAAAGATCGTTTTGGTGATGAATTTAGTCCCTAATGAGGTTTCTAAATTGAAGCGACCGTCGGCGCGGCGTTCTACTAAAGTGACTTCTTGATTGAGATGGAAAGTCGGTTCAAACGGCTCGATTTGCTTTAATAAATTGTCGGTCAACTCTTGTCCAGTGCAGACCGGTACTGCAGGGATATCATAGATCGGCTTGTCAGGATACAGTTCCACGCACTGACCGCCAACGACTGCCAAAGAGTCAATGACATGAGCCTTAATTTCCAGTAAACCTAATTCAAATACTTGGAACAAGCCGACTGGGCCAGCGCCTACAATAACTGCATCAGCTTCGATGACTTGAGGTGTTTGTTTGATTTCCATACGACGAAGTGGTTCCAGAAAAAAATAAAAGCAAAGAGCAAAATGAATGCGACAATAAAGCAGAATAAATAGTTAACGAACGAGATGCTGCAACTTGTCTTTAACATCCTTCCACTCGTCTGCATCGGCTAGCGGCGTCGTAGTCTTGGTGATCGACGGCCAGCTACGGACAAGATCTGCATTGATTTTGATAAATTGCTGTTGGTCTGCAGGTACATCTTCCTCTGCGTAAATCGCGTTGACTGGGCATTCAGCGACGCAGACGGCGCAGTCGATGCACTCATCAGGATCAATAATTAAGAAATTGGGGCCTGCACGAAAGCAGTCCACTGGGCAAACATCAACGCAGTCGGTATATCGGCAACGGATGCACGATTCGGTCACAACGTGGGTCATAACAGGCCTATCTAAAAAAGTAAAACAAGAGTGAAGCAAAAGCTAAGGCACAGGTGTGGCGCAATGAATAAAGCGCTATAGCTGCAAAGCCTTGCATTTTAAGGCAAATTGGCCTAAGTCACAATTAGGACATGATTGCGACTTAGATAAAATTGGCATAAGCAAATGATTTTATGATTTATTTGTCGTTTTTCTATACTTGGCTTTACTGCTGAATCGCGCTTTTTCAAGTATTACTGATCGGTCTAGGCCGCCCGGTGCGCACCATGCCAATTGGATAAAAGAACTTATTTGCAGGAAGCTCGGTGCCACTTTAGTCGAAAATACGCGCCATCGAATTGACTACAATGGCGCATTAAGCATCACCTTAGTGGAAGCGCGTTTGGCTGTCACCACATGCGATACAGTGGCAAACGAGCTGCGCCTGAACTCTTTGCATTGAGAATGTAGGAGCGTTACCACCATGCGCTATATTGCGAGTGCATCCGAAAAAATGCGTTTAGTCAGAACCGGCAAAGCGGCAAGCAAATTGGAATGCTGTAGTCGTTGGCGAGCGCTCACTGAATTGACTCATAGGACTTATGCAAAACAGACGCTAACCTTGCTGAGTTCGCCTTGTCATACAGACTTGTCGTACAAAGTACTGCCTGCGGCTCCGCGCCTAGTCAGCGCAATTTTGAGTAGGTCCTAACTCCATTCGCAGTTGCCTAATTTTCACCGATTATTCTGCCCAGCATATTGACTACTAGTCTTTTAAATCCTCAACCAAATCAATGTATTGCTGCATCGCTTGATCCTTGGAGGTGCCCTTTAACTCCGCCCAAGCGTCAAATTTAGCGCGCGCCACAAAGTCGGTCATTCCCGGGCGCTCTCCCGCGACATCGCCGCTACTGGCTTGTTTAAATAAGGCATATATTCTAAGAAGCGTCATATTATCTGGACGCTCAGGTAAATTTTTGGAATCAAGTTGCGCTTGGTTAAATTGATCTAGTATGCTCATAAAACTCTCCGATAAAAATGACACTTGCTTGGTTAGGTTTTGGTTAGTTTGGTTAGTTTGGTTAGCTTAACTTAGCTAATGATTTAACTTCCACTCTAATTGCTATTTTTGACCGCTCAATGAATCGTAGGTTCTGCTCCACAGCAAACCTTATATTTTTTTCCGCTTCCGCATGGGCAAGCATCATTACGTCCTACTTTAGCAGAATCGCGTACCACCGTGGTAACACCAGACTTGCGTAATGGTACCCAAAAACGACGTATTTCTGGGATTGCAGCTTCTAGGCTGAGTGCAAGTTGATGGCATTTTTCTGGTGTGTCCACTAATTGCATTTCTTCTTCATCGATTTCCTCTGCGCCTAGCAGGTAGATTGGATGTAATAGAGGTGCGATGGTGGATTCCCAAGCGGCTTCCCAGGCTTCTTCGCGCAGGCGCATGCCCTCCCAAAAACCCCAAGCCCAAGTTTCGCCATCAATTAACTCTTTACCGTTTTGTTCCATCACGCAAAAGAGAGGTTCATATTCTTGTGGAGCGACCTCGAAAGTAATCTGTATTTCATTCATGAATCGGGCGATTAAATTGGTGATGCGCGCCATTTCTTTAGGCGTCTTAAATTTCGGTTCAGCTTGATCTGGTAATCCCCAGACTAAAGGTAGCCACTCGCTCATGGGGATCGCTTCCGGCCCTAAGGCAATTGCGGTCAAGTAGCCGTGTAAGGCGTCCATTGTCATACCATCGTCCCCGACACTGTCTGACATGAGAAATTTGTCGAGTTCGTTGAATTCTTTGTCGCTTAGGGGTTCGTCTAGATGCATGGGGAAACTCTACAATTATTGAGAATAGTAGAAGTGTAGCGCTAAGTTCCTATGCCGTGGGAGGAAAGCACGTACAATCTGAGTTTGGAGCAAAAAATGAACACACTTTTTTCAAATCAAGCTTTTGACGAGTCGTGCGCTGACGTCGAGGACGCTAAGGCGACAAGTGTCCCTTGCCATGATTTCGCGCAGTTGTCTCCGGACACCGTTTTTGATGCCATGCACGCGGCTGGTTATCAATGCGATGGACGATTATTGGCACTTAATAGTTATGAGAACCGAGTCTATCAATTGGGTGTGGAGGACGCACCGCCCTTGGTGGTCAAATTTTACCGACCACGACGCTGGACTGATGCGCAAATTCTTGAAGAGCATGCTTTTGTAGATGCGTTGCATCAAGCAGAAATTCCCGCAGTGCCCGCTTTGCGTGACCCTGATGGAAAATGTTTGCAACAATTTGGGGAATTTCGTTTCGCTGTTTTTCCATGTCAGGGTGGGCGTGCGCCAGAGCTGGATCGGGTGGATACCGTCGAGCGACTAGGGCGTTTTATTGCACGTTTACACGCGGTGGGAGCACTACAGCCTTATCAACATAGGCCCAGTATAAATTGTCAGTCTTTTGGACGTGATTCGCTGAGGTATTTACTCAGTCATCATTGTATTCCTGGCGATATTTTGCCTGCGTATCAAGCAGCAGCCGAGTTGATGCTCAAAGGTGTGGACGCGTGTTATGAACGAGCTGGCGATGTGGCGACCTTGCGCCTGCATGGGGATTGTCATATGGGAAATGTGTTGTGGACAGAAACCGGCGCTCATCCAGGGCCACACTTTGTCGATTTTGACGATAGTCGTATGGGACCCGCCATACAGGATTTATGGATGCTGTTATCCGGCAGTCGTATTGAAATGCAAAATCAAATGTGCGACATCGTGACCGCCTACGAAGAGTTTTATACATTCAATCCGCGTGAGTTGCATTTGATTG
>JAIELM010000011.1 GCA_019752975.1 Undibacterium sp.
TCGTTTAAACTGAACTCAAAGCATTCAATTAAGTAGAAAAATGAATTCAATCAAACTTAATTATTGTCTGAGTAAAATATCCACATTTTGTTTGGGACGGCATTTTTAAACGCATAGAATTTTTCATGCAAAATCTCCCCGGTAAACTAAAAACGGCAAGCGTCTTTTTTACGCTTGCCATGTCGCAGCTATTTATTATATAAAAAATCAAACACGTGGCAATGAACTAAAGCACTTATCAATACCATTGGTATAGCCCCAACGCGTGTAGTAATCGCGTTGCGCTGGTGTTCCATGATCTCCACCAGCGTATGCACGGGCGGTACTTACCGCAGTGGCTAAAAAATCACTATAACGCAAAGTATCAACAGCATAACGTATGTAAGATCCACCTGAGCAATCTGCTTGTAGCTCCATATACGGCGCACGTTGGTTGACACCGCGTGAGAATTGTATCGTGTGTCCCCATTCATGACCTAGGATAGCTTTTGCTGCGTAGCTACCATAGGTATTTTCTGCGTTTTGCAAGAAGCGGGAACCAACACTGATGGTATACGGGCCACAGGCAAAGGCCGAGAGTGAAGGTTCGCCGCAGGCATAACGATCAATATATACCGTTGGGTTGGTGTAGTTCTTGTCTGCGATTTTGATTTCTGCAGCTGTCTTGTTGATATAGGTTGAATTGACAGTAACAGCATAAGCAATTTGTGCAATACCAACTACCGCCAATGCTAAAGCGATGCTAATTTTACTTTTTTTGTTCATTATCTGACTCCCATGATTGGATTTAATGTGGACTATTTCTGTATAAATTAGTGTGGCGACATAACTTAGACGGATGTTTGTCCTCGAACTGGCGCGATGTTTTGTTTCGCGTCAGTAGTTGTCAGTACACGCGAAATTAGTCTGAAATGGAAGCATTCTTGGTAGCATGATTTTGAAAGCTGAGGAATTATTATCAAAATTTACAGTAATTAATCTTAAATTATCTAGATATGATGAGGGAATATTCTTAAAATGTCGAAAGTGCCAAATAAACTTCTTAACTGTAACATTTTTGTACCTACAGTTTTGATAAAAAATGGTGTATAAGAAAAACGACGATTATCTGTAGTTATATGTGAAATCCATATTGTTGAGCGGTTATGTATTTTTCTTTCTGTTGAAACTAAGTGGTTTTTTATATGCGTTGTAATAATCCTGCCATTCCAGACATAACGGAACTCGCGCTCAAGCTCAAAGCTTCGCTGGTTTGAGCTTCGGTGAAGACGATGATTTTGGGTGAGATGGGAATGGATCTGGAATTGGTTTAGCCGAACGAAAAATTCAATCTCGCTGCAGACGCTTGATTTGCATGGGATAAAATTTTTCGTTCAGTGACGCGTGGTGAAATTTGCGTCTGTGATGTTGCTTCTGTTTCCGCTCTAGTTAAAATAAGCCACGAACGGGATCACTTATATTAAGCTACAAATTATTTTTTTGATATGATTTTCCACGCGTCACTTAACACATCAGGCTTAAATCCGATAATTTGGCGTTCACCAATCAATACTTTAGGAATACTTCCGCCACCTAAGGCTTTAAATTGTGCAGCGCCAGGTACTGAGTCTTCTATATCAATATCCAGAAACGGGATGTTTTTTTCTGTTAAATATTCTCGTGTTTTTTTACAATAAGCACACCACTTCGTGCCATACATTACTACTTTGGTTTCTGCATTGGGATAATAAGCGGCGTAATTGCCTTCGGTATAGGCCGGTTTTAGCCATTCTGGAACTCGGGGAATAATATAGCCAATTCCTAAGCCGCCGGCTAAGATAAGTGCGTAAAGAAAAGTCGATTTAAGGATTTTTTTCATGTGAGGTTCTAAAGTGATGATCGTTTTTCGGATTCTTTGGTGTTTAGATTGACAAAACACAATTCGCCATTTGTATGACAAAATGAGTTTTACATAAAAACACTTTACTTGCAATAAAATTCCGTATAAATACTAATTGTTGTGTTATTGATTCGGGTATTTTGACGTAAATTATATTTTTTACACTTTGCTTGGAGGCTAACGCACTCATACTACCTTTTACCATGGTATAGCCAGGGCAGCATCAACTCTGTGGTGTCGGACGCGACATCTAGAGGCGACACTGATTGGTGTGCGACCGCGCCACATAGTGCTTCAATTAAACATAAGACCGTGCCCTCAGAATTAAATTGTCCTTTGGTTTGCGCGTAGAGCGTCAAATCAGCGAGCGCAGCTAAGGGGGAACTGGCGCGATCCGTGAGCGCCAATACTGGCACTTTACGTGCTTTGACTTGTCCTAGTAGTGTGATCACGTCGCTAGAATAACGTGGGAATGAAATACCGATAACGAGATCATTCTCGGTAAACCGATACATCTGCTTGGACACTTGAGCGGAGCCACCACTGCCTATGCTAGCTTGAACGCCGTCACAGTAGTTGGTCAGTGCATGGCACATAATACCGCCTAGGTAGGCGCTGGCACCATAGCCAATAATGTAAATTCGTTTGGCGGCGAGGATCATTCTGACAGCTCTTTCGCATAGTTCAGGATTAAGCAATCGTGCGGTAGCTTCCAGATTTTTAGTGTCTTCTTCAAGCGAACGAAGAAATAATTCGGCGCTAGTAGACTGACGACTTAGTTCGGCGCGTAATTGATCGATAGGTGCCAACATGGATTCAAATCCACTGACCAATTCGGCACGAAACAACGGATAGCCATCAAAACCCAGTGCATGGGCAAAGCGATTGGCCGTGGCATTAGAAATACCTACCGCCAGCGCCAATTCGTCGATAGACATCGTGGCTGCGCGAAAGGTATTTGACATGACATAGTCGGCAGCTTTTTTATGCGAGCGAGAAAGAGAATTATAGACTTGGCCAATGCGCTCATTGATTCCACTCTGTGCTCCTCCCAGAGCAGGGTTATTTTCTTGATTCATTTTTAGTGTTGTAGGTTGAATGACATCGTCATGATTTGATGCATTGTAGCGTCAAAATCGTGGTACTTCAAAAAGCACCATACAAAAAGTACCATAAACACAGCGAGGCATCAATTGAGGTGGCAGTTACTTACACTTGCTTACATCTTTATAGTTGCTTAAGGGTAAGTGCCGTTGAAAAAATATCCATCACACAAACGATTTTTTTGCATGAGCGAATTACTCAGACATTCATGCAAAAGAGCTCGTATTAGCTTGCGGTTTTTGTTGCAATTATGAGACATTACTTTTCGTCGGGCATAAGGTAATTTTTTAAAAGTGCTTAATTTCGGTTTAATATCACGCTTGTTCTATTAAATATTTAAATTTTTGTCGATCTAAATTTTGTGCAAGCGGTGATTGCTTAGAGAATTTTTGAAAGTGGTGACGTTCATTTGCTTAAATGCTATAGTCACTTTTGTGAAAATAATTTTTCATTTTATGTGTTGTCGATTGTCGCGAATGCGCGGTTCTAAGCATTGGTGTGCAAAACGGCTCAGAATTTAATTCCCATTATTTGGAAGACCTATGTTAAAGAAAACTGTTATCGCCCATGCTTTAGGCTTGGCATTTGCCACTGGCACACTCTCTCTCGCTTTGGTTCAACCTGCATTCGCACAGTCGAACGCCAGCGGTACGGTTTTTGGACGTGTTGAGGCACAAGGTACGAGTATCTCCGTCAAGAATCTAGACACCAACTTGCAACGTAAAGTGACCACAGACGCAAGCGGTCGTTTTCAAATCACCGCTTTACCAGCTGGGCGCTATAAAGTTGATTTGCTACAGGGTGATAAAGTCATTAACACCAGTGAAGTAGAGGTACTCAGTGGTCAAGGTGCGGAGGCTAGTTTTACCTCCGCTGTACAATCAGTACAAGTACTAGGCAAACGTACCAAGATTGACGTTTCCAACACCAACAATGGCGCCAATTTCACCGCCCGTGATTTGGCAAAATTGCCGATTGCGCCTAACCTAGATGCGATCATTCAGTTGGCGCCAAATACTACCCGTCCAGATTATCGTTATCTCGGTTCAAGCTTTGGCGGCAGCGGCGCGTCAGAGAATTCCTATTACATCAATGGCTTTCCTGTTACCAATGCCTTGACTGGTTTGGGCTCGTCAGAATTGCCATTCGGTGCGATTGCCGGCGCTCAAATTTTAACGGGTGGTTTTGGTGCGGAATTTGGTCGTTCTATTGGTGGCGTGGTGAATATCACTACCAAGAGTGGTACAAATAACTGGGAAACTGGTGCTCAGGTGAGTTTTACGCCAAGGAAGTTATTTGGCAAGCAAAAAGATATTTTGTACCCTAATACTGGTGCCACCGAAAATCTGACTACTGATGGGACAATGTATCAACGCCGCGCAGACAATACTCGTCAAGAAAAACTTATTGGCGCTTATGTTGGAGGTCCAATTGTTCAAGATAAACTTTTCATGTTTTTGTCGGCAGAGACCAATTCAGTGGATCAAAGCCGTGTCGCTAGGGTAAGCTCTGAAGCACCTGCGGCCTTGGCTAAATGGGGCTGGGGTGAGAGTACAGATAAAACCAATCGTTTATTGGCTAAGTTTGATTGGAATATCAACGACAATCATCGCTTGGAGTTGACCCATGTATTCGATGAGGCAACGCGCGACGTCTACTACTATGGCTATAACTATGCTAATTTTACTCACGGTAGCACCGTCAATTCAGGACAGCATTATACCAATGATCCGGCCAGTAACACCGGCGTGGGTTCCAAGACTACCATGCTTAAGTACATCGCTAACATTACTGAAGATTTGACCTTGACAGCATTGGGTGGTCGTCTAGTTTCACCTCATAGTAATACTTTTGATGGAACCGACATTTATAGTTTGACCAGCTCAATACCGCAAGTGTCATCCACGTCACTCACGCGCGCACCAGGCTTGGTGTATAACAATAATCAAGCCATTTCCGGTAATATTTTGCCGCGTGGTGCTAACGACGTGGTGAAGTCTTTCCGCCTTGATTTGGAATATAAACTCGGTAGTCACACCATACGGGTTGGTGGTGACAAGAATCGCTTAGACTCTACAGCGGGCGCCTTCCGCGCAGGTGGTAGTACATGGACATTCCAGAAGCAAGTGAACCCTACTGTTCCGTCTGCTTTGGTAGGTTCTGGGCCTACTAAGATAGCCATCGCTAACACTGGAGCTGGGCCTTTGGCAACTGCGGGATATTGGGTGAGTCAAACCATCTTCGATAGTGGGACTGTGATCGCTTCAGAGCAAACTTCTCAATACATAGAAGACCGTTGGCAAGCGACAAAAACACTGTTATTGTCATTTGGCCTGCGGGATGAGCAGTACAAGAACATTAATAGTGAAGGTGATGCTTTCTTGGATATGAAGAAGCAATATGCACCTCGCCTCGGCGCATCTTGGGACGTGAACGGCGATGCGTCATTCAAAGTATTTGGCACGGCTGGCCGCTATTACTTACAAGTACCTACTAGCATTTCTGTGCGTGCTCCTAGCCGCTCGATTAATACTACTCAAGCGTTTACTTATACCGGCTTAGATGCTAATGGCGCACCAACTGGTACGGTCGCATTAGCGGCGCCATTTTCAGCTAACAATGAATACAATGTGCCTAAAGACGCGAAAGTCTTAGCCGCAATAGGTTTGAAACCTAACTTCCAAGATGAAATGACCTTGGGTTTTGAAAAAGCCTTTTCTCCTTCATTGAACTTCGGTGCTAAGGCCACTTACCGTAAATTGAAATCGACTTTAGATGACTATTGCGATCCACGTATTATTGATCGCTGGAAGTTGGCCAATCCTACAGTCGATACCTCTAAGATGAAAGCGCGCGGTTGCACCTTCATCAATCCAGGCGAGGACAACGTGTTTTGGCTAGATCTATATGATAATGATCCAGCCTTGGCACGTAAGACCTATACTCGCGCAGTATTTACTAAAGAAATGTTGGGTTTGCCTAAAGCCGAACGTAATTATGCTGCGTTGGATTTATTTGCAGAACATCCTTTACGTGACGGTTGGTACGGTAAATTAAATTACACTTGGTCACGCAGTAAGGGTAATACCGAAGGACAAACTCGCTCCGACAACGGGCAAGCCAACCCAGGTTCCACGACCACATGGGATAGACCAGAGTTGGCAGAATACAGTAACGGTTTATTACCAAATGATCGCACCCATCAGATCAAGGGTTTTGGTTATTATGACTTCAATCCTCAGTGGACATTGGGTGGTAACTTCTTAGTTTCTAGCGGACGGCCTTTAAGCTGCATAGGAAATCACCCTACAGATACGGCCTATCAAGCTAATTACTTTTACTGTAAAGGGCAACCAGCACCTCGCGGCAGTTATGGACGATTGCCAGTTGATGCACGTCTTGATATGAATCTGGTCTATCGTCCTCAGATGTTGAAGGACTTTGCGTTTCGATTGGATGTCTTCAATTTAACCGACAGACAGACGGTACAAGCTTTGAACGAAACCTATAATTCGGGCAATGCGGTTAACTCTGGTTATGGACGTGTTGCAAGTTACGCCTTACCACGTTCTGTACGTTTCACTGCTGAATACAATAAGAAGTTCTAATTCAAGTTGTAAGGTGTAAAAAAAGCCGCTAGCTTTTTTGCTAGCGGCTTTTTTTTATTCCTCTCGCAACCAAGTTTGTGAACGTCCAAACAACGATATGCCAATATAGCCGCTTAAGTTGCGTTATTATTTTTATAATTAACCAGTTTTTTTGCAAATCAACTTGAAAGTGATCAGATTTTGCGAAAAATCACTCTCTCCTTATGCCATGTTTAGATAGATTATTCCCTTGATGGTACTCAGTTAGCTCACTCTTGCCACGCCAAATAAGAGCTTCGCTGTGTCGATGCATTTTTCAATGATATAGCGGTGCTTGCTAATGGGTTTCGGGGTTTTAATTTTTTGTGCTGTCAGCAGCGTGTTTCTTTACGCTTTACCTATGGTCGCAATGAAATGGGTGGCTTCAATTTCATTGGCATAGGTTGTGTGTACGTCACAAACATAACCATCGCTCTTGATCTGTTGCACGTGTGATGTTTTTATTCGGACGCGCCACCGATGTGATGAGCGTGGCGTAGGTAGAATAGTACAATTTAAATACAAAAATTTTAAAAATCAATATTATTAAATAATTTTTTATGATACATTCATAAAGGATGACGATGTTTTCCCATCCACGTTTCGTTGCTATTTTACACTAACGATAAATACACTTCGTTTGTTAATCGCTGGAATTGACATTTGTGAAAAATCGACATAAAAACACAACTCACCTAAAACCTTTAATGGACTATCAATGAAAACTCAAAAACTTAAACTATCGTTCTTGATGTTATTGTCAATTGCGATCTTAAGCTTAATTTCTATTCGCGCATTTGCATGGCCTCAATATGGATATGTTTATCTCTATTACGCCGAGCCAAGCAAAACTACTTTGGTTGGCTGGCGCGAATATGCATGTACAGGGACGAATGCATTAGTCGCTAAAGAATCTGCTTACTTTGATATTGAGAGATATAATTGCGAGTATTGAATATAGTTCTGTGATGCAAGAATTGTTAGCCTTATTATTGTAGACGTAAAAAAAAGCCGCTAGCTTTTTTGCTAGCGGCTTTTTTTTATTCCTCTCGCAACCAAGTTTGTGAACGTCCAAACAACGATATGCCAATATAGCCGCGCACATCGAGTTTTTTGTTATTGTCGGTGACGGATAATTTGCTGTTATAAATCTTACCGTTGGCTGGGTCTAAGATGGAACCGCCGTTGTACTCATCGCCATTTTTCTTGAGGCCAAATAGTATGGTCATTCCGAGTAATGGTTGGTCTTTGTTGGCGCCTTCGCATTTATCGCATTTGGGTTGTTGCTCTTGGTCGGGTTCGCGAAAAAGTTTTTCTATCTTGCCTTGTAATTCACCATTGGTTTCTGTGATGCGTACTAGCGATTTTACTTTGCCAGTTTTGTCATCGATGGTTTTCCAAAGGCCTACTGGGGACTGGGCGTAGCAGAGTTGTGCTGCGAGTATGGTGATGCTGGCCAAAGATATTTGGACTATGTGCGATGTTTTCATTGCGTCTCCGGTGGTTGGGAATAAAAACTATGGGGGTATTTTGCAGCTTATTTTTGCAGCTTATTATTGCGCATAATTCGAGCAGCGGGTGAACTTTTATAGGCATTAGAGCTAGGCTTCGAATAATGAATTTAACCCAGACATAAAGAGGAGCAGACTTAAGATGGGCAGAAATAGGTGCCCATCCTATGGTTGATATCTCGGTTGAACGAATACAGAAATAACGACTATGCCAATTTTGCCATTTGCTCCCTTAACTTACTCAAGGTGGCGTTAAACGCGGCCATGCGTTCTTGCTCCTGCGCGACCACTGCGGCGGGCGCACGTGCGACAAAGCTTTCATTGCCTAGTTTGGCCTGTGCTTTGCTGATTTCTCCCTCTAAGCGGGTGATTTCTTTCGATAAACGCTCGCGTTCAGCTGCGGCGTCGATTTCTACTTTGAGCATGAGTTTAGTTTCACCCACGATGGAAACGGGGGCGGGGGATTCTGGCAAGACATCGACCACTTGGACTTCTGAAAGCTTGGCGAGCGCTTGCAAATACGGCGCATAGCTTTGCAATAGTAGTTTGTCCTGTTGGTTCGCCGCTTGCATTAATAGGGGGACGCGCACCGCAGGCGAGAGTTGCATTTCGCCGCGTAAATTGCGACAAGCATCGGTGGTCGCTTTGAGGCCTTGCATCCAATTTTCTGCTGCAGGATCTATCGCGCCCGTGTCAGCGATCGGGTAGGCTTGAACCATGATCGAGTCACCCGCTTGATTGAGGATCTTTCCTGCTAAAGGTGCGACGGTTTGCCACAGTGTCTCGGTAATAAAGGGGATTACTGGATGGGCTAATCTTAAGGTAACTTCCAACACGCGTAATAGGGTGCGGCGGGTGGCACGTTGCTCCGCTTCGCTGCCCTGTTGCATTTGTACTTTGGCGACTTCCAAATACCAATCACAATATTCATCCCAAACAAATTGGTAGATGCTCGAAGCAATATGATCGAAGCGATAGTCGGTAAAGCCTTTTTCGATTTCAGCTTCGCTGCGCTGTAAGGTGGAGATAATCCAACGGTCAGCCTGTGAATAAGCTAGCTCAGCGTCTGCTGCTAAGCCACAATCTTTCGCTTCGGTATTCATCAAAACAAAGCGGGTTGCATTCCATAGTTTATTGCAGAAGTTGCGGTATCCTTCGCAACGACCTAGGTCAAAATTAATATTGCGACCAAGTGAAGCATAGCTCGCCATGGTGAAGCGTAGAGCGTCCGTACCATAGGCAGAAATACCTTCGGCAAATTCTTTGCGGGTGGCTTTTTCGATAGTGGCCGCTTGCTTGGGATTCATTAATCCAGCGGTGCGTTTGGCGACTAAATCATCCAGACGAATGCCATCGATCAAGTCGATTGGATCTAAGGTGTTTCCCTTAGATTTGGACATTTTTTGACCACTAGAATCTCGTACTAAACCATGTACATAGACCGTGTGGAAAGGCACTTTTCCGGTGAAGTGTGCGGTCATCATGACCATGCGCGCGACCCAAAAAAAGATGATGTCAAAACCTGTGACTAAGACTGAAGATGGTAAGAATAATTCACTGTCTAAAGTTGCTTCCGGCCAGCCCATAGTGGAGAATGGAACGAGAGCCGACGAGAACCATGTGTCGAGTACATCTTCGTCACGTTTTAGGGGGCCGGTATAGCCAGCCGCGTGTGCTTTGGCGGTGGCTTTTTCTTCATTTTGAGCGACAAAAATTTCCCCATTTTCACCATACCAAGCCGGGATTTGATGGCCCCACCAGAGTTGCCGCGAGATGCACCAATCTTGGATATTGCCTAGCCATTGGTTGTAGGTGGTGCTCCAGTTTTCGGGTACGAATTTAACTTCACCATTAGCCACTTTTTCCAACGCCACTTCGGCAATGGATTTACCTGGGAAATGAGTTCCTTCTGGTGCCGGTTTGCTCATCGCCATAAACCATTGATCGGTCAACATAGGTTCGATCACAACGTTGGTTCTGTCGCCACGTGGCACCATAAGTTTATGTGGTTTGACGGATTCCAATAAACCCTGTGCATCGAGATCAGCCACCATTTGTTTGCGTGCGACAAATCTATCCATGCCCTGATAGACAAGTGGCGCGTTCGCATTAATTTTTGCGTCAAGAGTGAGGATACTGATGAGTTCTAACTTGTGACGTTGACCGACCGCATAATCGTTGAAATCGTGTGCTGGAGTGATCTTGACACACCCGGTTCCGAATTCTTTGTCGACATAGTCATCCGCGATGATGGGAATTTCTCTATCGGTGAGCGGTAGTTTGAGCATCTTACCGACAAAAGATGTATAGCGTTCGTCGGTAGGATCGACCGCTACCGCAACGTCACCTAGGAGGGTTTCTGGACGGGTAGTGGCCACGGTTAAATGTCCGCTTCCATCAGCAAAAGGGTAGCGAATATGCCACATAGAACCGTCTTCTTCTTCCGAGACGACTTCCAAATCTGAAACGGCAGTGCCTAAAACAGGATCCCAATTCACCAAGCGTTTGCCGCGATAAATTAAGCCCTGTTCCACTAATCTAACAAACACCTCAGTTACGCTAGCTGAGCGCGGCGCATCCATCGTAAAATATTCGCGTTGCCAATCAGGTGAAGTGCCCATGCGACGCATTTGACCAGTAATGGTGGAGCCGGATTGTTCTTTCCATTCCCAGACTTTTTCGACGAATTTCTCGCGTCCCAAATCATGACGCGATACTTTTTGCGCATCCAATTGACGCTCCACCACGATCTGGGTGGCGATACCTGCGTGATCGGTACCTGGTATCCATGCCGTATTGTGCCCGCGCATGCGATAGTAACGAGTCAGACCGTCCATAATCGTTTGATTAAACGCGTGCCCCATGTGTAATGTGCCGGTGACATTGGGGGGCGGGAGTTGTATGCTAAACGAAGGCTTACTTTGGTCTGTGCTAGCAGCAAAATAGCCGCGTTGCTCCCACTCCTTGCGCCAAAAAGCTTCAATGTCGGTGGGTTCAAAAGATTTAGCTAATTCCATAATGATGATAGGTAAGTTGGAGTGTGGGATAAACCGTCAATTATATGTGAGTATCAGCGGCTCTGGCGCTAGCACAAAAATTATCGTCGAGATTGCTGTCGTAAATTACTGTTAAAAAGCAAAAAAATGCGTGATTCTGTCTGGGATGATGCTAGCATTGGCATGGTATGAGTAAAATGCCCGAATAAACATCAATAGCATTCGGTCGCTGTTAGCAACAATCAGCAGCAAGCAGCAGCAAGCAGCGGAGGGCCGCCCGCAACGTTTTCGCAGATAAGGTGATTGCCAGATGAGGTATTTATTTAATTCCATAAATGCTCGTTTCCAAGGAGCTACAATAGACTCCCCGCAAGCGCAGGTGCTTGGCTCACCATTGACATTTGTATTTTGCCTCTTGATTTTATTATGCCAGACACCTATCGCCCGTGCGGATGATAAGGCCTTGTTTGATCGACTTGAAGCCATTCATACTATTTCGGAAAAAAACAATGACGAGGGCATTCGTCAGCTAGAGGAATTTAAGAAGAGTCTACCTTCGACTGGTAGTTCAAAAATCCGTTTACGCACCTTAGCACTACTTAGCGATTTGTATTGGGACGCGGGAAAAAGTAAGCTAGGCACCGAGCTCAACGAGGAATTTAAACGTCTAGCACAACAAGAAAACGATGAAGATGCGCTGTTAAGCATACAAATTTTCGATAGCTGGTCCATCTTTGAGAAGTCTGGTGAGCAGGCCAGCTTTGAGCATTTGAGTAAATTGCAAAGCGTGGTGAAGAAAAGAAATGACCCCGATCTTACCATTCGTTTTATCAGTGTAAAAGCGCGCTTGAATGAGGTTGCAGGTCATTTTGATGTTGCACTTAAACTTTACTTTGAGATGCTAGCACTAGCCGATCAGCTAGGGCGAGGAAAAGTGCAGGCAAAGATGTACACCTGGAATGCAATTACGGGACTTTACTTAAACATGAAAGATCCCGAAAAAGCCTTGGCCGTCAGTGCTGAGGCGCTGGCTTATGCATCCAGCGAGGACGCGCCAAAATCCTATATGGATATGGTAATTAATCGCGGAGTGGCATTCACTACTTTACAACGTCATGATGAGGCTTTGGCCGAGTACGAACGGGTCTTAGCATTGGCGACCAAAGAAAATATACCGGGTTTCGCAGCGTTGGCGAAATTCAATATGGCGGATCAATATTTGATTAGGAAGGATTATAAAAAAGCCGAAGTTTATGCCACTGAAGCCATGCAACTTTCAGAATCGATAGGCGACACCCGTGGGGTTACTCAGGCAAGAGTCAATGTGGGTTTTGCCAAAGCGAGGCAGGGAAACGTAAAGCAAGGCATAGACTTGGTCAATCAAAGTTTAGAATTTTTCAGAAAGAATAAATTAATGGGCGACGTGGAGGCGATCTTGGGAGAGATGGTCGACATGTACGAAGAGGCAGGCATGTATCACGAAGCCTTGTTGGCTTCGCGTGAGCAGAGAAGTGTGAACACCGAAGTATTTCAAACCAAGCGCGCTCGGGATGTCGCCATCTTGCAAGAGCAATTTGAAGCGGAACAACGTAAAAAACAGATAGAGTTGCTAGCTAAAGATAATGCCATTAAAGATGTGGATATTAAAAATAATCGTTTGCGGCAGATGATTGCTTTGCTTGCTTCCGTGATTGCTCTTTTGGTCGGTGGGGTTATTTATGCGCTATATCGACGTAGCATACGGCTGAATCTAGAGCTCAAAGAAGTTAATTCGCAATTGGAATTTCATGCTGTACGCGATCCGTTGACAGGGCTGTATAACCGACGCTCATTCATCACCTTAATGTCAGCTCGAGGAGGGCGAGTCGAAGTGGATAGGCGTGAAGGCAGCTTGGGTAATCCTGATTGCATGATCTTGCTTGATATTGATTTATTTAAGAATATTAATGATACCTACGGCCATGCGGTGGGTGATACCGTTTTGAAAGAGGTGGCGACCCGCCTACGTGGTGCGGTGAGGGACGAGGATATGTTGATGCGTTGGGGAGGAGAGGAGTTTCTTATTTTTTCGCCAAAATCAAATCCTGAGCAGCTCACCAGTCTAGTCGAAAGAGTATTGCGTGAGGTTGGTGGAACACCCTATGTGAGTGGCGACCTCGTGTTTACTGTGACGGTGACTGCCGGTTTTATTTCGATACCGTTTTCCGATGTGCCTGAAGAATTCTGTGATTGGGAAAGAGCATTGCAAATTGCTGACATGGCTTTGTATTTAGGTAAAACCCATGGTCGTAACCGTGCTTATGGCTTGTCGCGCTTGTTAGTACCATACGAAGAAGCGATACCGACCCTGACCCATGATTTGGCCATGGCGATAAGAAAAAACATGGTCAACGTGATTGAAGTTTTGGGACCAGTGGATCAAGCAAAACAATAGTTTGAGTCTAGTTCCGTTCGCGGCTATAATCTAGCTTTAGGACTTACGAAAAGCCGCCCCAGCTTTGTTGACGTCACCTAGTCGTGCTGGTGCTCAAACACTATCCTCGTTGGCACGCTTAGCAGGTGTAGTTTTTCGTCAGTCTTATAAATTTACGCTAATAAATCAACGCTAGGGGTCCTGACTTGTTTTACCTTGTCGGGTGAGAAATACCCTTTACCTGATCTGGATAATGCCAGCGAAGGGAAGCAGAACATTGTTTGTTCCTTGTTCCTTTTTCCGATGTTGGCTCCGGCTCATTTTTGTATCGAGCACTACGCAACATCAAGGAGCACTATGAACGCCATTCCCCAATTTTTGTCCGCGACCGCTACGGTTGATCAGGCCGCTGTACAGGCCCTTCCTAATTCCCGCAAGATTTATGTCACTGGTACTCGTCCAGATATTCGTGTTCCTATGCGGGAAATTAGTCAGTCAGATACGCCAGCGATGTTTGGCGCGGAAGTCAATCCTCCCATCTACGTGTACGACACGTCTGGTCCATATACTGATCCAGATGCCAAAATTGATATCCGTTCAGGTTTAGCCTCAGTACGTGGCGCATGGATTGCTGAGCGTGGCGATACTGAAGAATTGGCTGGACCTAGCTCAGAATATGGTGTCGAGCGTCTTAATGACCCTAAGTTGCATGAATTGCGTTTCAATTTAAAGCGCGCCCCGCGCCGTGCTTTAGAGGGAAAAAATGTCAGTCAAATGCACTATGCTAAACAGGGCATCATTACACCAGAAATGGAATATGTCGCGATACGCGAAAATGGACGTCGCCAAGAATATATAGAGAGCTTGAAAGGCGCAGGCCCCATGGGGCAAAAAATGGTTGATATCATGGCGCGCCAACACCCTGGTCAATCCTTCGGTGCGGCTATTCCAGAGACCATTACAGCAGAATTTGTACGTCAAGAAATCGCTCGCGGTCGCGCAATTATTCCTGCCAACATCAATCATCCCGAAGTTGAACCCATGATCATAGGGCGCAATTTTTTAGTCAAAATTAACGCCAATATCGGTAATTCTGCTGTGACTTCATCCATCGGCGAAGAAGTCGAAAAAATGACTTGGGCGATCCGTTGGGGTGGCGACAATGTGATGGATCTCTCCACTGGCAAACACATCCACGAAACGCGTGAATGGATAATCCGTAATTCGCCGGTTCCTATCGGCACCGTTCCTATTTATCAAGCCCTAGAAAAAGTGAAT
>JAIELM010000060.1 GCA_019752975.1 Undibacterium sp.
GGCGTTCGTGGTGTGTTTACGCCCGAGCAAGTGGATTTTTCTCAGCTGCAGCGTTCCTTTACTATCCATGCGAACGATGGTTTTTCCGGCGCGTGGGCGACACGCTTGATCGCAGCCACGAGCGCAGAAGCGCCCGGCGTGTCTTTGCATTTTTTGGCGCGTAGTAGCAATAATATTGAGGGCTTACGCAGCGGTGTCATTGATTTGGATATCGGCGTGGCGCGAGTAGCAGAACCGGAGTTGGTTAGCGAGCCCTTGTTCGATGCGGGTTTTATCGGTGTGGTGCGAGATCAACATCCTTTGCTTGATAAGAGGACTAACACGGGGAATAACAACGGGACTAACAAGTAGAATTCAGAGCAAGGAAGTGTCGAAGATTTTGTTGCATGGCCGCATATCCTGACTTCACGCCGCGATCCGGCGACTGCGCGCATCGATGGTGCTTTGGAAGTATTGGGTTTGCGTCGTCGAGTAGCGCTGGTGGCACCGGGTTTTCAGGCCGCCTTAGTCATGGCCGCAAGTTCCGATTTGATCGCAACGATGCCTAAGCCGTTTGCCCTGTGGGCCATGGCGTATCTGCGTTTAAAACTCTTCATATTGCCACTACCTATGCCGCTGGTTAAGGTGTCTCAAACATGGCACGCTCGGCATCATGCGGATCCCGCACATGCTTGGTTACGTGGACATGTACAAGCACTGTGTAGGGATGCGGGATAAAGTTGACAAATTCAGTGGAAAGTCGAGTTTGAAGGTCGCCCTCCTGGTCGTCATCGAGATAGAGGAAGAAGTCAGATTTGCGATGAAAGTCACCTAGAAATTTCATGTCATTTATGGTTAATGCGTATAAACAACATTTACCAATAAATGACACTTTCACTTTGTGACGCGTCCTTTAAAAGCCTATACTTGAATTGCAGGATCGGCAAACGGTAATTGTTTGGAACTCACTTTTACTTCTTACTTGAGAAAGAGCTTGTCATGAAAAATATTCGTAGAATCTTACTTTCCGGTTTATTTATTTTGTGGTCTTTTGGTTTTTCTTTGTCGACATTCGCGGGTGAGAGAGCGACCAAAGAAGAAGCAGTCGCCATGGTAAAAAAAGCTGTGGCATTTTATAAAGCGAACGGCAGAGAGAAATCGTTGGTTGCTTTCAGTGACCAAACGGGTCAGTTCAGAGATAGAGAACTTTTCCTCATTGTGCTTGACCCTAAAGGCGTGGCAGTTGCCCACACCGCGCTCAAGAAGATGATCGGTGCCAATATCATGGAGCTAAAAGATGTCAATGGCGTCATGATCATTAAGAGTTTTTTTAAGGCGGCGGAAAAGAACGGTTCAGGATGGAGCGATGAATATGTCTTCATTAATCCAGCCACTCAACAGATGGAGCCTAAACGTACTTACGTGGAAAAAGTGGATGATCTGCTGATTGCGTGTGGCTATCATTTCGTCAAATAGGTTTAAACAGTTCACCGATGAACAATGAAGACCACTAGCGACCGCGTTTGAATTGAAATTTGGGTGTGAGAGTAGAATAAATTTCGTGAGGCCTAATGATTCGAGTCCCAATAAAAAGAGAAAAGTAATTATTCAACCCTCTATGTAAGCCGTCGTTCCAGCATGTTTTTAGCGGGAATCCAGTGACTTTTGTTCAGCAACGTATGTCACTGGATTTCCGATTAAACCCTAGTGAATGACATAAGATAGGGTGGAGTCGTTTGAAATTTCAACTTCGTCATAGAGGGCTGAATAAGTACGAGAACACTTCATTTCTTCTACTCTTTATTTTAGAAATTAATATGGTTATGCGAAATCTAGCGAACTCACTGCAACAACTCGCAGAAACGAATTTTGCTAGATTAGTTGTCGATGAAACGCCCGCCATCGTTGCCTATATCGATAGAACACAAACCTATCGCTTCGCCAATAAGGCTTACTTGGACTGGTTTGGTCGCACCATTGAGGAAATGATGGATTTGACGATGAAAGAAGTCATCGGTCCTATCTATGAAATGAATCTTCCTCATATTACTGGCGTATTGAACGGCGAGTTACAAATCTTCGAGCGTCAAGTGATTATTCCCGACGGTACTGTGCGTCATAGTTTGATGACTTATAAGCCGCACCTGATTGATGGTGAAGTGCTTGGTTTTTTTGTGCACGTAGCCGATGTCACGCTCTTAAAAAAAATTGAATCCGAACTGCGCGCCGAAAAAGAAAAGGTTGGGGCGGTGGCGGCTCGCGAGCTTTTTAATTTACAGCAAACCAATGCGGTGTTAAAACGATTAGGCGCTATTGGTCAGGAAATTACCGCACATTTAACGATTTCCGCGATTACTGACTCGCTGGATGTCCATGTTCATGGGATCTTGGATGTTGACTCGTTTTCCATTTTTTTGATGAATGAAGAGGGCAGCAGCTTGCGGCCGATTTTTCATCGAGAACCCGAGACAACGCCTCCTCTACAAAGCATAGAAATTTCTCAAAGCAGCGACTATTTGCGACGTTGTATCGATGAACGTCGAGAACTGATTGTCGACACTGCAGTCGCAGGACTCAATACCCTTTTTCATAGCAAAGTCGCGATGTCCAGTCTGATGATCGCTCCCTTAGTGGCTGCTGAGCAGGTGATGGGCGTGATGATGATACGTTCGCTTAAACAAGATGCTTATAGCGAACGTGAAAAACTTATTTTTCGTGCCCTTTGTGCTTATGGTGCGACGGCGTTTATTAATGCAAAAGCCTATCAGCAACTGCAAGATGCCCAAGCTCAGTTGGTGAACCATGGAAAAATGGTGGCATTAGGCTCTATGGTGGCCGGGATTGCTCATGAATTAAATACCCCCATAGGCAACTGCCTGCTTGCTGCTTCCACATTGGAAATGGAGGCGATGGATTTTAATCATTTAAGTCAAAGCAATAATTTGCGGCGCTCTGATCTAAATAACTTTATTGGAATGGTGCAGCGTTCAATTGGTATGGTAATGCAAGGCTTAAATTCTGCCGCTAAATTAGTCAGTAGTTTTAAACAGGTGGCAGCCGATCAGGAAAACGAAGAGCCATGTGATTTTTACTTACATGAATTGATTGATGATATTCAAGCTAAGCTAAGTGGAGAACTACAAGCATCAGGACATCAACTTCGTATCGATATTGCTCATGACATTAAAATGCATAGTTGTCCAGAATTTCTAGACAGGGTAATAAGCAATTTGATGATGAATGCAATTACTCATGCTTTCGATCACCGCGCTCACGGCGAAATGATATTGAGTGCATCAGTGAGCAACAACGGCAATGTCAGGATCACATTTGAGGATAATGGAAGTGGAATACACGAGGGAAATTTAAAGAGGATATTTGATCCATTTTTTACTACTAAGTTGGGACAAGGAAGTGTAGGTTTGGGATTAAACATCAGCTATAACATTGTCACCTTTGTTTTGAAAGGAAGTATTACGGTCGAAAGTGTGGAAGGTAAGGGGAGTAAGTTCGTGATTGAATTACCGATGACGATCGTCAACAAAGAATAGCGCGGAGCGAAAATGACGAACTCCGCCAATCTCGCAGGAGACACAAAAATAATGGAGAGTGAACTTCGTAAGGTGATCTTCGGCTCCTCTTTAGGCACCGCATTTGAATGGTATGACTTTTTCGTATTTGCGACCTTGGCGACAACGATGGGGCCACTGTTTTTCTCTAAATCACTAGGCGAAACTGCCACCTTCCTGGCCACCATCGCGACCTACGGCGCTGGTTTGATTTTACGTCCATTTGGCTCATTGTTATTTGGTCGTATGGGCGACCTGATAGGCAGAAAAAGAACCTTTATGCTGACCATGAGTTTAATGGGAATCTCGACCGCTAGCATCGGACTATTACCCACTTATGCTGTCGCTGGAATTATTGCACCGATCATGTTAGTTACATTACGGTGCCTACAAGGACTGGCGCTTGGTGGCGAATATGGAGGTGCTGCCACTTATGTCGCCGAACATGCAAAGACAGGTAGCCGAGCTTATGCCACGAGTTGGATACAAATATGCGCCACTTTAGGTTTTCTGCTCTCCTTAATGGTGGTCTTATTTTTTCAGACTTTGCTCAGCGATACGCAATTCAAAACATGGGGATGGCGAATTCCTTTCTTGATTTCGATCTTGCTATTTGGTGTTTCTCTTTACGTGCGATCCAAACTCAGCGAATCACCAATTTTTCTTGAAATGCAAGTGGCTGGAAAATTAAGCACGGCGCCGGTAAGGGAAAGCTTTTTGGAGTGGTCGAATCTGAGAATTATTTTATCCTCACTGTTTGGCGCAGTAGCTGGAGTCGGTATTATCTGGTACACAGGGCAATTTTACGCTTTGTTTTTTCTCACCAAAACCTTAAAAGTCGATACCACATTAGCCTTCATCTTAATTGGCATTGCGTTGACCCTGGCAATTCCCTGCTATCTGCTTGCTGGTAAATTATCAGATCGGTTCGGGCGAAAACGCATCATGATGCTAGCATTTGTTTTGGCGATCTTTACGTATATTCCCATTTTTAAAGCACTAACCCATTATGCGAATCCCGCATTAGAAAAAGCCATTGCAGAATCGCCTGTGACGATCACCTCGGATAAATGTTCAGTACCGATTTTTTCAGCACCTGTTAGTGCCTGTGAAAAAATGAGAGACTTTTTTAATTCTGCTGGTATTCCACACACGCTACACATTATTCCTGTGAGTGGCTTATCGGTACAGATAGGCACGACCTACATAGAAGGTGGTGAGCTTGAAAAAATAAAGGCTGCGCTGAGTGTGGCTCATTATCCAGCCAAAGCCGATGTGACGATGATCAATCGCCCGATGGTGGTCTTGCTACTATTCATTTTGGTGTTTAATGTATGCCTTGCTTATGCGCCGATTGCAGCTTATCTGGTTGAGCTTTTCCCAACCCGCATCCGTTATTCGAGTATCTCTATGCCTTACCACATAGGTACCGGCTACTTCGGCGGATTCATGCTGTATTTTTCCACCCTGATTTCGACGAGCACCGGTGATATTTATTCCGGCTTGTATTACCCCATTGCGATAGCGATGATGTCTTTGATCGTGGGTATATGTTTACTTCCAGAAACCAAGGATCGCGAAATTAACTATTAAACTTAGGCTCGGTTTAGCCGTTGAGGACTTAAGCAAAATTGCGCTGGCTAGGGGCGCAGGAAGTAAGCTTGTACGACAAGGTGAAAGCAACAACGCGGAGGTCGGTTTTGCCTAAGTCCTACTAGTTCTAAATAAAGATTTTTGTCACTAATGTCAGGTAAAACTCAGGAGTTTTTTATGGAACTACGTAATATTCATATCGGTATGCGTTTGGCGCTAGGATTTGGCATTATCTTGGCCATTCTGCTGGGCACCTTCATTCTCAGCACAATACTTACGGAAAAAAACAAGAAGGTCTTAGTTGGGCAAGTGGAACTCGCTCGCAACAAAGATAGAATGGCGGCCAATATGAAGGGCGCTTTGTTGGAAACAGGTATCTCAATGCGCAATATTGTCATGCAATCTGATGTGGCGACGATGCAGAAAGAAGAAGTCAAAATTAAAGAATTACGCAGCCGTTATGCCGATTCGCGTGAAAAAATAGTCGCTGCCGGACTCAATGATAAAGAACAAAAAATTATCGATGAACTGACAAAATTGGATAAGGAAGTTGAGGGCTCGTTTAAAGAAGCACTTGGTCAGGCTCTGGCTTTCAATACCGAGGGCGCACTTGGAATTATCATTAGCAAGATTGAGCCACTCAATCAAAAGACGATTACCGAAATTAATAAACTGGTCGAAATTCAACAGGCGGCAAGTCGTGAAGTGCTGGAAGACTCGGTTGCTTCGGATAGGAATCTGATGTTTTTCCTGTTAGCCTGCAATGCCTTCGCTTTGATTTTGGGTGCTGGTTGTGCCGTGATTACTACTCGTAGCATCACCCGTCCGTTGAGCGGAGCGATGGTGGTTGCCAAAAGAGTCGCTGCCGGGGTTTTGACTTCTGAGGTTGAAGTTGACGGCAGAGACGAAATCAGTGAATTAATGGAAGCACTCAAGGAGATGAATGAAAGCCTGGCCCGTACGGTAGGAAATGTGAGAACCAGTGCGGAAGCCATTAATGTCGCCTCCAGAGAACTTGCGACTGGCAATGCCGATCTCTCTAACCGTACAGAGTCACAAGCAAGCTCATTAGAAGAAACAGCGAGCGCAATGGAAACCTTAACGGAAACGGTTAAACAAAATGCAGATAATGCGCGCCAAGCCAATCAATTGGCGGTATCAGCATCCGATGTGGCTGCTCAAGGCGGCGCTATCGTGTCGCAGGTTGTGGTCACCATGGGTTCAATTAAAGACAGTTCTAGAAAAATTGTCGACATTATTGGCGTGATCGATAGTATCGCTTTCCAAACCAATATTTTGGCCTTAAACGCGGCAGTGGAGGCAGCACGTGCTGGCGAACAGGGACGCGGCTTCGCGGTTGTTGCTTCCGAAGTGCGTAGTTTGGCGCAACGTAGCGCGGCTGCGGCAAAAGAAATCAAAGAATTGATCGGCGACTCAGTGGATAAAGTTGATGCCGGTGGCAAATTAGTAGACCAAGCCGGCGACACCATGGAACGCATCGTCACATCTGTTAGTCGATTCGTTGATATCATGAGGGAGATCAGCGTTGCCAGCCATGAACAAAGTGTAGGGATTGAAGAAATCAATCGCGCTATCAGCCTAATGGATGAGATGACGCAACAAAATGCGGCTCTGGTTGAACAGGCCGCGGCGGTGGCTGAAAGTATGTTAGAACAAACAGAAAATTTATCGAATTCAGTACATATCTTTAAATTGCGAGAAGATGGAATAAGTCCACTAAGGCTCACAAGAAATTGAGATGACAGGCCAATTGAGTCCTTCGTAGAAACATCTAGTTCACTCCACTGATTTCAGCTGAGCGACATCTACTTAACTGATTGGCCTGGGTACGCATCCTGAGTGGCGCGCGACAGAGGATAAAAACGATTTACCAAGCAGACGGAAGCGGTCGTTTTATTTCGACTCGTTTGCGTGATATGACGAGGTAACCACCTGCTGTTAAATCTTTCAGGATCTTGCTCACCATTTCACGCGAGCATCCTATGCGATTGGCGAGTTCTTGTTGCGTCAATGGTTCGTTAATTACGCGTGCGCCATCAATATCTTCGGCCAACTCTTGCAGCAGCTGCACCAAGCGACCATATACATCGAGAAGCGCTAGGCTCTTTAGGTTTCTTGTGACCCCGCGAGCACGACGAATTAATTTGCCGATCAGCGAAAATACAAAGGCCGGATGACTACTTAAAAATGTGCGGAAATCCGCCATACGAACAATCGCCAGCGACGTCGCTTCTACTGCCATAATCGAAGCGGATCTCGAACCCGGTTCGAGTGCCATTTCACCAAAATAATCCCCTGCCTTGAGTACGCCTATGCTGGCCTCATTGCCGTTGGCATCGGCTAGAAAGACTCTGACATGACCAGAAATAATGAAATACACGCTGTCAGTCTCATCACCTTCATTGATAATAATCGCGTTTCGTGGAAATGAACGAAAGATCGCATGTTCCAATAGATCATCGGCATCTTGTTGCGGTAGGTCAGGAATATGCAATGTAGGTTTCACGTTGTCTTTCAATTAGACGTACAACTTCAAGTGTCGGGATTTAAAACGTAAACAACTTTATTTAAACTTTAGCTGGCAGAATTATACACTCAGCAAGTGTCGCCTACTAAGCTTGTAGGAATTTGCGAGGCAGTGAAAAAATATGAATATTGCTGTTATGCGACGCGACAAAACCTCTCTCGCTATTTGCACTACTCCTCTGTCACATGAAGAGATCGGAGGCTGTGGAAAAGCGTGTGCTGATCTGATTGGCGCCTATCGTACATCACCAAGCCTTCTTCGGTGATGTAGGGCAGGTCTGCGGGATGGGTGATTCGTCTATCACTTATTTCGGATAGATAGAGACCATCGAATTGTGTTGTTTTTTCGCGCATTGTAGTGACCTCTGTATGGCTGATTGAGTGGACGACTATCTGTATAGTCGATCACTCATCATACGTACTTAGGGTCATTACTTCTGTTAGGTAGTTCACATCGTCAATGTGAAAAATTACCAAAATTTAGTTCGGCGCGTCGTCGACACTATGAGATTGTTATTGGCACATTCTTGGTGACTATTCAGCCGCTATGATAACTCATCAAAAAACGAAAACCCCTCAACGCCGAGACTCCGAGGCGCCGAGGCGAAAAAGAGCGCAGAGGTTTTCTCCGATTTTCTCCGCGTCTCCGCGCCTCGGCGTTGAGGGGTTTTGACTTTTTCTTATGGCGACTGAACAATCACCATTCTTGGTCAGTTTTGCCATTTTTCCTTGGTGATAGTCAAGGAAAAACAGCGAAACGACTTGGTCATAAAGGACATCCGCCAACATCTCAAATCTGCATCGACAAGCTCGGTTTAATGCTTATCGTGAACTGGCTCTGGATGGTCAAAATCTTCGGCGGTGGTGCTGAAACGCCTGTCGTGTATCAGCTTAAAAAACAGCGGCACAAAGAAGATCGCTAAGAAAGTTGCGGCCAACATACCACCCAATACGCCGGTACCTAGCGACTGCCGTGCAGCCGCTCCTGCACCATGCGAAAACGCCAGTGGCGCTACACCTAGGATGAACGCCAACGAAGTCATCAAGATTGGTCTAAAACGTAATCTAGCCGCTTCTAACGCTGCGGCAACGGGTGGGTAGCCTTCATGCACCTTCATCACCGCAAACTCGACGATGAGAATGGCGTTTTTTGCGGATAGGCCAAGTAAGGTGACTAAGCCGATTTGAAAATACACGTCGTTATTAAACTGACGTAAGTACACCGCCAGCAAGGCACCAAAAATCCCGAACGGCATGGCCAATAAAACGGAGAAAGGCAGTGACCATTTTTCGTATTGTGCCGCTAAAATCAAGAAGATCATTAATACACCTGCACCCAAGGCTAGGCCACCCGCGCTTGAGCTACGTTTTTCTTGAAATGAAGCACCGCCCCAGTCGTAACCGACCTCAGGTGGGAGGACGTTTTTCGCTGCTCTTTCCATTGCGGCGATTGCTTGCCCTGAACTAAATCCAGGCTTAGCGTCACCAAATAACTTAATTGCTGGCAGAGCGTTAAAGCGTTCCACGCTATCGGGTCCAGTGACAAAACGCGTGGTGCTAAACGAACGCAAAGCTATCATTTGCCCGGTGTTCGAGCGCACGTAGAGATTGCCTATGTCGTCGGGTTTGGCGCGGTATTGTCCTTCGGCTTGTAGTTGTACGGTGTAAATGCGTCCAGCTTTGTTAAAGTCATTTACGTAGTAGCTGCCTAGCGTGGCGGCTAAAGTGTTATACACATCCGATAAAACCACACCCATAGCGCGCGCTTTTTCATTATCCACATCAACAAAAAGTTGCGGGGAATTGGCTTGCCACAAGGTGCGTACACCAGCCAATTCTGGTTGCTTTCCGGCTTCTGCGATGAGGGCGGGCAGAATTGACGCTAGGTGCATCACGCCACCTTCACCTTTATTTTGCAAATAAAATTCGAAGCCGCCGGTATTGCCTAAACCTTGTATCGCAGGAGGAGCAAAGAAGAGTGGTAAGCCTTCTTTAATGTGACCAGTTTTCATGAAAGAATAGCCGACTAAGTCTTTGGCAGATTTATCCCTATCTTCCCACGGATTCAAGGGGAAAAACATGGTCGCGGCGGAAGACTTTAATCCACCACCACCTAAAAAATCTAAGCCAACTAATGAGAAAGTGGCATTGATATTTTTATTGCCTGCCATGGCCGTTTCTACTTGTTTAACAACGCCATTGGTGCGCTCTAAAGACGCGCCTTCTGGCAAAATGGTCGCACCGATAAAGTAGCCCTGATCTTCATCTGGCACCAGACCGCCAGGGACGATTTTCCACAGACCACCAGCTAATAAGATCATGCCGCCGAACAGGCACATACCTAAAATAGAACGCTTCAGAAAGAAGCTTACGCCGTCGGTGTAGTGCTTAGTAAAACGCAAAAAGGCACGGTTAAACCAAAGAAAAAACGGATGGTGATTTTCTGCGCCTGGTTTTAAAAATAGGGCACATAAAGCGGGCGTTAAAGTTAAGGCCACAAAGCCGGAGAGTACCACCGCAATCGAAATCGTGACGGAAAACTGTCGATACAATTCTCCCGCCAATCCACCTAAAAAAGCAATCGGTCCAAATGCTGCTACCAAGACCAACATAATGGCAATCACTGGACTCGTTACTTCCTTCATCGCAGCAAGAGAAGCGTCTTTGGCACTCATGCCTTCTTCGTTAATGTGGCGCTCTACATTTTCCAATACCACAATCGCATCGTCTACCACGATCCCTATCGCCAACACCATGCCAAATAAGGTCAAGGTATTGATGCTATAACCAAGTAAATGCAATCCCGCCATCGTGCCAATTAAGGACACAGGTACAGCCAAAGTAGGAATGATAGTGGCACGCCAGCTTTGCAAAAATACGTACACGACGACAAAAACTAATACCATCGCTTCGGCTAAAGTTTTTAGTACTTCGTAAATGGATTCAGTTACAAAAGGAGTGGTGTCATACGGCGTGACGTAAGTCATGCCTGCAGGGAATTTGGCTTTTAATTGAATCAGGGTCGCCTCTACCGCTTTACGCGTGTCTAAAGCATTCGCGCCTGTCTGTAAAAACACGCCGATGTTGGCACAAGGATGGCCGTTAATCCGTCCATATAAATTGTAATCACGGGAACCCAATTCCACTCGCGCCACGTCAGACAATTTAATACTTGCACCAGCTTTATTGGTTTTTACAATGATGTTGCCAAAATCGGCCGCTTCTAATAGCCGTCCTCGCGCGGTCACCGTGAGCGTTAACTCTTCGGTATTGTTCGGTGGTGCACCGATTTTGCCAGCCGCATATTGGGCATTTTGTTCGCTAATTGCGGTGGATATATCACCTACCGTAATCCCTAATTGTGCCATTCTGTCGGGACGCATCCATACCCGCATCGCATAGTCTTTAGCACCAAAGATAATGACATTAGTGGTGCCCGGTACGCGCTTAACGGCGTCTAGTACATTTTGTGAAACGTAGTTGGACAGTGTGAGCGCGTCGTATCGATCATCCTCTGCATAAAAAGCCGCGACGACTAAAAAGCTAGAAGAACTTTTCGCCACAGTCACCCCTTGACGTCGTACTTCTTGCGGTAATTTTGCTTCTGCTTGACGTACCCGATTATTCACATTGACGGCGGCAATATCGAGATTCGTACCCACTTCAAAGGTGACATTAATCGTAACCCGACCATCACCGCTGGAGACTGAATCCATGTACAGCATATTTTCCACACCGTTGATCTGTTCCTCTATTGGAGCCGCTACAGTTTTTTCTAAAACCTCGGCAGAGGCACCAGGATAAAAGGCAGTGACATTGACGACCGGCGGAGATATCTCGGGATAACGTGCCACAGGTAAGACATGCAGTGCCGCTAAGCCAGCGAGGACAATAATTAAAGATAACACAGTAGCGAAGATGGGACGATTGATGAAGAATTTTGAGAACATTTTTTGCCTCTCTGACGCAAAAAAGAAATGAAACAAACTTGATTTTCTCCAACTGGAGACTATTGGTTTTCGCCGTCTTTCCCGCGTTTTTAAGCGGGAATCCAGTGGAATTCGTTACTTTAGGACTTAGGCAAAAGTCCCTAGATTCACGATTAAAGCATTCGGGAAAGACGGCTTACATATTGATCTGAATTATCGATCTGAATTATCGATCTAAATAATTACGAGTAATTTTATTTGCTAGCCAAAGCCATAGGCTTCACTAGCATTCCCGGATCATGCGCTTTGATGAAGCCATCTACCAGTACGCGATCACCCGATTGCAATCCCTTAGTGACTACCCATTCACCACGTGACCAACCATCTAGTTCTACAGGATGCGGTACTAATTTATCTTCTTTAGATACGACAAAAACGATTTTCCCCATAGGACTATCAATCACTGCACGTTGCGGAATCGCTATTGCAGCGCTACGGCGTGCGCCCTGTAAAATCACCCGCACAAATTGACCGGGGCGCAGGACATTGTCAGGATTCGCAAACTGGGCTCTCGCATCAAAGCCGCCGCTGGTTGAATTGACTTTTTCGCTGGCAAAATCCATCTTGCCAGTGGTGGGATAAATACTGCCGTCGGCGAGTTTTAATTTGACTTCAAAATTTAAACTGCCGTTGCTAACATGAGGAGTGGTCGCGCCCGCGATGGTCAGCTTGCCACTTGTGAGATCCGTTTTTAACTTTAAAAAATCCGCTTCACTGACGCTAAAATTGACCCGCAACGGATCGGTTTGTATGATGGACGTCAATAGACTATCACTGGCGCTCACCAAGCTCCCATTGGCTTTGGTGGCCACTCCCGTCACGCCCGAGATCGGCGCCGTCACTCTGGTATAACTTAAATTAAGCTTGGCTTCATTGACCTGAGCGCGTACTTGCTTGTCGCTCGCTTCGGCCATTTCCAAGGCGGACTGCGCATCGTCTAGACTCTTTTGTGGCAGCATTTTTTCTTTTGCTAAAGGCAGAATACGTGCGAGGTCGCGCTTGGCTTGATTGAGTCTTGCGATACTCACAGCCGCTTGCGCTTCCATCGCCGCAAGCTGAGTTTGGTAGCTGCCTTGATCGATTTGAAACAGCACTTGTCCGGCTTTTACCCGCGCGCCTTCTTCATACAAGCGCTTCTCAATGATACCGGATATGCGTGCCCTGACTTCGGTCTCATGCATGCCAGCAGTTTGCCCTACATATTCGAAATCAATGGGTAGTTCTTTGGCTTGCACCGTTACTACCGTCACCTCCGGCGGCGGCATGGCGGGCATTGCCACAGGTGTGGCGCTGCTGGGCTTGTTGCAAGCACTTAACAAGCATATGAAATGACTTATTATCGCCAGCTTTATCACGGTTTGGAGCTTAATCGTACTCATGCAAGACCTCTCTAAGATACAAAATGCTAAATAATGCGAGTGAGCATTTTAAACGACAAACGGAGAAAATGTTTTTCGCAATAAAATTTACTCAGGGTGATGGCATGAAGAAAAAAATCATCATGCATTAAACACGACGAACGTTGTGAACACGACGCAAAGCGATCATGTTTTTGAGACTAACTCAGATCCTTTATCCCCCTGTTTTCTGTGTAATAATTCATTTGATGTCGACATGTTCTTATTATGTTCTCACTAAGCTCTCACTAAGCACAAACTAAGCACAAACTAAGCACAAACTAAGCACAAACTAAGCACAAACTAAGCTCGACTACCTCGTACGCCTAAGCTATTCAGCTATTACCGAAGAATTTTCTCCATCGCTTTTCCTTTCGCCAGCTCATCGACTAATTTGTCTAAATATCGTATTTTTTGCATTAAAGGATCTTCAATTTCTTCCACGCGCACACCGCAGACGACGCCTTTAATTAGCGCACAATGAGAATGGATGGTGGGTGCCTGTTTAAAGAATGTGGCGAAATCGGTTTCCAGTTCTATTTGTCGCTGTAATTCGGCATGGCTATAACCAGTTAGCCAACAGATGACGATATCAAGCTCTTGTTTTGTTCGATTTTTATTCTCCACTTTGTTGAGATAGAGCGGATACACTTTTGAAAATTTTGTGGTGAAAATACGATGTCCTGTCATCTTTATTCTTCGTGTCGGTTGTGCAGTGCAGTAGGTCTGATCTTAGATGTGAGTGCAGGACATTCACCGCTAAAGGACAGCCTATCAACAAAGGGTAAATAGGCTTGTGTGTTCCACGGTGATGCCATTGCTGAGGGATAAAACTAGCCGCGAAACTGACAACGAAACTAAGCATAGCACACAGCACAGTGCAAACGCTATTTTCGAATTGTTAGCTTGGAGGCTATTGATTTCTGTGTAGAGGTAGCATGGATCCAGTCTATAGCCTATGCCGTACGGTCAAAAGAACGGATAATGGCGGCTAATTCAATTTCAACGCACTTTTGGAACCCTCTCATGGAAATTAAGGTCAACTTTCTCGATAAGCTTAGGCTCGAAGCCAAGTTCGATGATTTTACAGTCGTGGCCGATCAGCCTATTCGTTATAAGGGCGATGGATCGGCGCCTGGCCCTTTCGATTATTTTTTGGCTTCATCGGCTTTATGTGCCGCATATTTTGTGAAGTTATACTGCAACACACGCAATATCCCTACTGAAAATATTCGCCTATCGCAAAATAATATTGTCGATCCGGAAAACCGTTATCAGCAAATTTTCAAAATTCAAGTCGAGCTGCCAGCCGATATGTCCGCCAAAGACCGCGAAGGCATTCTGCGCTCGATTGATCGCTGTACGGTAAAAAAAGTAGTGCAAGCCGGGCCTGAGTTTATTATTGAAGAGGTAGAGAATTTAGATGCCGAT
>JAIELM010000489.1 GCA_019752975.1 Undibacterium sp.
GGCCAATCTACTCGCAGTAATGCGACAAAAATATCCCGACCTCCCTTTAGTATTAGCTGGATTTTCTTTCGGCACCTTTGTGCAATCGCGCTTGCAACAACGCTTAGCCGAACAAGGACAAAGCGTACAACGCATGGTCTTAGTTGGCGCTGCAGCAGGCAAATGGGCAATGCCGAACATCCCCGCCAACACCATTTTAATCCATGGCGAATTGGACGATACCATTCCCCTACAAGCGGTATTTGACTGGCTACGTCCACAAGATATTCCAGTGATCGTCATTCCAGGTGCCGATCATTTTTTTCATAAACGTCTACCACATATCAAAAATATGGTGATCAACTTATGGCAATCCTGTTAAATTTCTTCAGTTTCCTTTATCTCTTATTTTTATAATGAAAAAATTCCTCGCTTCACTCTTAATAACCACCTGTAGTTTGGCTGCCAGTATCGCGACCAACATCAGCGCTCAGACCTTACCAAAGCCACTCATCGACGCCAAATCTTGGGTGCTATTCGATGCCACTAGTAACCAAGTGATTGATTCTGACAATCCCAATTTACAGATAGAACCGGCCTCACTAACCAAGATCATGACCGCCTACTTAGTCTTTGGCGCACTCAAGGAAAAACGCCTGGATCTGAACCAGCAAATCACCGTTTCCACACGTGCTTGGAAAGTTGACGCGAGTAGTTCAAAAATGTTTATCGACCCGGCCACACCGGTTTCTATCAGTGATTTACTGTATGGCCTGATCGTCCAATCCGGCAATGATGCCTCAGTTGCTCTAGCAGAGGCAGTGGCTGGTAGCGAAGACGCTTTTGTTGTACAGATGAACCGAGAAGCTGCGCGCATAGGGATGAAGTCCACCCGTTATGCTAATTCACACGGTCTACCTAGCCCAGATAATTTTTCTACCGCGAACGACTTGGCGCTACTTGCTTCACGCTTGATTGCCGATCATCCAGAATTCTATAAAACCTACTATTCCACCAAAAGTTTTACCTACAACAAAATCACCCAAGCCAATCGCAATCGCTTGCTTTGGCTGGACCCTAGCGTTGATGGTATGAAAACAGGGCATACTGAGGCGGCAGGTTACTGCTTAATTTCTTCTGCGATGCGTCCTAATGGTTCGGGGCAACGGCGTTTAATTTCTGTGGTCACGGGTACCAAGAGCGATCAAATTCGCGCGCAAGAAAGTTTAAAACTCTTGAACTGGGGGTTTTTAAATTTTGATACCGTCAAACTCTATGACAAAGGTGTTGCTATCGCCAGCCCTGACGTGTGGAAAGGCAGTCAAGGACAAGTCAAAATCGGCTTTACCCAAGACCTCTACGTCACACTTCCCAAAGGCAGCGCGGCGCGCTTAAAACCCGCCCTAGAGCGCAAGGAACCTTTGGTCGCTCCTATCGTGCTCAATAGCAAAGTCGGCAGCATGAAGATGATGTTAGATGGTAAAGCCATCGCAGAATTTCCGGTTCTGGCGCTAGAACAAATCAATCAAGCCAGTATCTTCGGACGTGCTTGGGATTCGATGCGTTTGTGGTTTAAGTAAGTTGAAACAACCCTTACTTAGCCTGTTTCACCAAGCAATGTAAACCGAGATTCATTCGCCGATTAGTTGGTGTAGCGGGGGGATTCTAGTGTAAAGCACTCAAGCGCCTCCCATACTCGCTTTAGTGCTAGCACCACTTCCGGTGCTTGTAATATCGCTTCGGTGGTCAAACTATTGGAGGTCAAGGGAATCGTCGTCGAAGCGGCTTGAATGATGCGAGCGGACATCGTGCTTAGAATTTCCCGCAAAGCCGCGTCGGCAAACTGGGATCTGGCGCGCGCGTTTAAAAGCACAACAGGCTTAGCCACGAAGGCTTCCAAACCGACACACCAATCCAAGGCATTCTTGATCACCCCAGTCACACCGTGAGCATATTCAGGGCTAGCGATAATCAGCAGGTCTGCAACTGCAATCGCATGATGAAGCTGGCTAACCGCAATCGGATGATCTTGTTCCAAATCAGGATTAAACAAGGGTAACTGGGCCATGCCTTCAAAATGCCGAATCTGAACTTCGTCAGGGGCTAAGCCTGCTAGCGCGTGCAACAGGGCGCCGTTAATCGATTGCCTACGCAAACTGCCACAAAGAGTTAATATTTTCAAATTTTCTCACCTAGATTAAGACCTGCTTAAATCATATCATTCAAACGCCCCTAACAAGTTTAACCGAGATTTCTTTAGCGTTTGAGATGATGGCGGATACGCTTTTCCCGGCAGTTTTGAGACTCTTGCTCGTCAATGCTCGCCATTGACAAGCAAGAGTCTCAACGATGACCGAGAATGCACTTAATGGAAATGTCGTTTTAACCAAAACAAGGCTTGCGCTTCTCAAGTGGCGCGTTCACACTATTGGTTTTAGGGAATTCATCCCCACTTACTCGCTTTAGAATCTCACCATTTCCCATCATGCAAGACATACCACCAGAACAAAGCCTCATCGAATATCCTAGTGAATTTCCCATTAAAGTCATGGGTATTATGCAAGATGCTTTTGCCCAAACCATACTTGAACTGGTGCAACAACATGATGCCAGCTTTCATGCTGGAAAAATGGATATGCGACCTTCCAGTAAAGGTAATTACCTCTCATTAACGGTGACCATTACCGCAGTTAACCGTGATCAATTGGATGCGCTGTATCGCGAATTGTCCGCACATCCCATGGTGAAAATGGTACTTTAATTGTGCCGTCTTTCTCGCGAACATGGGAATCCCGAACAACCACCGTATCCTCTTCTCGCACATTATGATGCACGACCTCAACCACCTAGTAGAAAAACAAAAAATTGGCGCTCGCTTTGTGCTGAGCGCCCCCATGCTGGGTATCGATGCCATCGCTTTTGACCAACTGGCGCAAACTTGGATCTCCGATGGCGGGCCTGGTTTTGTGTTAGACGGCATCCCATTTCGCAAAGTCATCGATGGACAATTTTTCATACAACGGGTCACCGTCGTTCGAGTGGCAGTATGAGTTCAAATAAGCAAATCGACATCGTTCATCGAGGACACGAAGAGTATCAAACCAGCTTTGACGCCATGCGCAGCTTTACCCAAGCGCGTGATGAACACACACAGGATCAACTCTGGATCGTCGAACACCCCCCCGTTTTCACTCTAGGCTTAGGCGCAGATCGCTCCCATGTACTCGCCGCGCACGACATCCCCACCATACAAACTGATCGAGGTGGTGAAGTCACTTTTCATGGCCCTGGACAAGTAGTGATTTATCTGTTGATTGATCTACGTCGCCGACATAAAAAAGGCCGCTTGTACGCCAAGGAATTTGTCTATCAAATCGAACAAGCGGTGATTGACACCTTAGACGGGTATAATGTCGCTGGTGAGCGAATAGTTGGTGCTCCGGGCATTTACCTTAAAGAAGGCATTCATCGCGGCGCAAAAATTGCCGCACTGGGACTTAAGGTGAAAGCAAATGGTTGCACTTACCACGGCGTTTCGCTCAATGTGAGTATGGATTTACAGCCTTTTTCCTGGATCAATCCTTGCGGCTATGTAGGACTTGCCACGATAGATCTCGCCTCCTTGGGAATGGCTGTGCCTTTAGCCGAAGTACAAAACGCCCTCGCCCAACGCTTACAATTTTTATTGACTGACGCTTAAATCTGCCATGACTAACGAATCCATCGTTCCAGCTACCGAAGCCACCCACTACGACCCCACAGAAAAACAAAAAGGGGCGAGCAAAACTTCGCGTATACCAATCAAGATTATTCCTGCAGAACGTCTACCTAAACCCGATTGGATACGCGTCAAAGCCGGCTCTCCAACCACCCGCTTTTACGAGATCAAAGACATTTTACGTGCCAATAAACTGGTCACCGTATGCGAAGAAGCCTCTTGCCCCAACATAGGTGAATGTTTTGGCAAAGGCACAGCCACCTTCATGATCATGGGAGATAAGTGCACTCGCCGCTGCCCTTTCTGCGATGTCGGCCACGGTCGCCCCGATCCTTTGGATGAGAACGAACCGCTCAACCTCGCCAAAACCATCGCCGAATTACGCCTCAGCTACGTGGTGATTACCTCGGTCGATAGAGATGATTTACGTGACGGCGGTGCAGCGCATTTTGCTGAATGCATACGCAAAATCCGCGAACTCTCTCCCATGACACGGATAGAAATTCTCACTCCCGATTTCCGTGGACGCATGGACCGAGCACTAGAAATTCTCAACCTAGCACCACCGGACGTGATGAACCACAATCTAGAAACCGCGCCGCGCCTATACAAAGAAGCGCGACCTGGTTCAGACTATGAATACTCATTAAACCTACTCAAACGCTTCAAAGAACAACACCCTAAAGTTCCAACCAAATCGGGCATTATGGTAGGCTTAGGTGAGACCGATGAAGAAATCCTGCAAGTCATGCGCGACCTGCGTGCCCACAACGTCGACATGCTCACCATAGGACAGTACTTGGCACCGAGTGGACATCATCTACCAGTACGCCGCTACGTGCACCCCGACGTCTTCAAACACTTTGAAGAAGAAGCCTACAAAATGGGCTTCGCCCACGCAGCAGTCGGCGCCATGGTCAGATCGAGTTACCATGCGGATCAGCAAGCGCATGGAATAGGCTAAACTGTTAAAGATTAGTAAGTGGTGAGACAAATCAACTACTGACGAGACAAGTCAATTGACATCTTCAGTGAAAATCTCAAACAATCGCTTTAATAACAATACCTTGCCATCAATTTTCGCCTTTCCCAAAGACGAAAATTTTTGGCGAATTGACTGGTTTGGCGAAGTAGCTTTTCCAAATCGACTACTACGCCGAACACGAGCTTCAGTGCTGGCGTGTCATTTTCGGCACGCAACTGCTTAAATTCTGCTTCACTTTTTGACATACTGAGTTCGTTTTTGGACTACTAACTTTTAAGCGAATGCCTAAGCTCAAGAGGGTGTTTTTCAGAATCGTGAGTCGGCGACCTTATTAGCCTCATTAATTTCTGAGCAAATATACATCATAACATGCCATTTTTCTCATTTATTCCTGATTTAATGGTTGTTTGTTAAAAAAGCTGTCGTAAGACACCAATTTTATGATGCTTTACAAACGATATCAGCAGAACTAAAATGCAATCATTGATATAAAATTTTAAGGTTGAAAGCAATGGCATCGGTCACAGTCCGAAACTTACCCGATGAAACGCACCGTGCCTTGCGTGTGCGTGCCGCTACGCATGGCCGTAGTACTGAGGCTGAAATCCGGGCTATCCTTGACAATGCAGTCCACCCAGAGGGGCGGGTTAAGCTTGGCACCCTGCTGGCCGAAATTGGTCGCGAGGTGGGCGGTATTGACCTTGAAATTGAACGCGATAAAACACCAGCCGAACCGATGAGTTTTGAATGATACTTATCGATACCAACGTCATTTCCGAACCTTTGAGAGCTAACGGCGATGCCAATGTACTTGCTTGGATTGACGCACAGAACATAGAAACTCTTTATCTCTCAACCATCAGCCTTGCAGAATTACGCTTTGGTATCGCCGCACTACCAGATGGCAAACGCCGAGACACACTTCGCCTCAGCCTAGAGCAGCGTGTCTTACCTTTGTTTGAAGGTCGCATACTCTCGTTTGATGATCCCGCATCACAGTCCTATGCCACGTTACGCTCCCGCGCACGTGTCGCTGGACAAGCAATCGCGCCCGCAGATGGCTATATCGCCGCTATTGCTGCAACACATGGTTTCGCGGTAGCCACTCGTGACACATCACCTTTTGAAGCGGCTGGCTTGACTGTCATCAACCCTTGGAACTGGCAAGCACATTGACGCTCTTGTGAAATTCAAATAAATTATCCATGCATCAAGCGCACGGTTGGACAGCAGCCTAAATATACTGGTTTACAGACAATGCTGGTCTCACTAAATTCTGACATTTATCTCAGTAACTTCTGATCCTTCACATAAACAAGATCTCGGCAATGGCAAAGCCGACAGTAATTTTGCCGATCACGCATTCCTTGAACGCGTAGTAGGTAAAGCTTTGACCCGCTTTGCCTACCACTGGGTGGGGTAGTTATGCGGATACGCGTTTTAGCTCGTTCTTACCCAATTGATCTCTGTCTAAAACGGCCAATAGCAAGCACATCGCGCAAAGGGCTACGCTGTATTCGACCCCGCCCGTTCCCCATTCGCCGACAAACCAGCCGAGTTGTGCGTGAATGATGATGATGCCGCCTACACTGATGCAAAAAAATCCTAGCGCGACCCACTTCACAAACTGATTGAAAATTAAAAGAGATCCACCCACGATTTCTATCAATGTAGCGGTACACACCACTGCAAAACCAAAAGGGACATGTCGCTGATCTAAAAAATTTGCGAATTCGTAAAAATAATTTGCTTCAAAAAAACGTCGTATCGCATGCGCCATGAAGAGTACGGCAAGCGTAACGCGAAATATCATGTAGCTATGCTCGACTCGAAGATAAGGGAAATTCTGACATAATTGTTTCATTCGTTGTTTCATATAGGTCTCCTCAATACAATGACGCAATTGTGGACACACTTGATGGAGAGGGGTGTTTTTTGTGACGAACGACCGTTCGTGTGTGAAGAGTAACTACGCTGTAAAGAAGGAGTAGCCGACATTCAACTTGGACTAAATCCTGATTTTCTTGGGGCGATAAAATTAAGAAGCCCAATGAGAAAATAATTGGAAAAGTCGCTGAGAGAATATTCTCAATATCAAATTCAAAACGATTACACCCTAAAGTATTTGCATTCAATAGCCGTAAAGCCATTACGAACTATTAAATTACTGTCATGCTCCCTTTAAAAATATTACGCATTTTCGACTATCAACAACCAAGGGTTGAGTCTAAACCAATAGACCAATTACCTAGTAACGAAGTCAATTCTCTCAAAAACCATGCTTTTGCGAGCACTGAAGAACGCCGCAACATTCAAGATCGCCGTAGTAATGAACGACGCGAAAAACAAGACGCCACCTTACTCAATACGCGCCGCCCTCAGGGTCGCCGCCGTTCATTGGGTAGGCGCGAGACCGACATAAGTGAAGAAATCACGTATCGTCCCATTTCCATCAAGGGTTGACTCTGGCTCAAGCACCTGAATTTTAAAATAACAACAAACTTCGGCATCTTTCACCGCTTATCTCACTCATTTTAGGGTATTGAGTGCAGATTTTTTGCTATGTGGGCAATGACTTGGTAGGATGTCGCTTGTGGCGGTTTTGTGTGGTTTTAAATGCGCCTATTTTCTCCTACCGCCTTTATATTTCGCCACATGCAAACTGAGCAAAACCTTAAACCAATAGAAATCAAAATAGCTACCGTCGTCACGGTTGCGGTGATTGTGAATGTCGGCGCGCTTGATGTATTGGAGCTGGCCTTACAAAAAATGACGGGCGGCGCGCCAGATTTCTTTGAAGATGAATTGGCGACCTTAGACGTGGCCACCATTGCCGAACAATATCTAGAATGGCCTGCCCTACTTGCACTGTTAAAGTCCTATGGCTTGCATGTGGTGGCAATACGCCATGCCAAAGAGCTCGATCATGCCCAATTACGTGGTCTAGGACTGAGCATCGATGTACAGAGCAAGGCTAGGCCTGCACAACCTGAGGATCAAGCATCGCCGTCGGCATCCACTTCGGCACCTGCGATAGCCGTCGTCGCGGCACAACCAGCGGTCCATACCCCAGCCATGATTATCGATACGCCCGTGCGCGCTGGGCAGCGGATTTATGCGCGTGGCTGTGATTTAATTATCACCGCATCGGTCAATAATGGAGCGGAAGTCATCGCTGATGGCAGCATCCATATTTATGCCCCGCTACGTGGGCGCGCCTTAGCAGGAGCTAGAGGGAATACGGACGCTCGAATTTTTACCATGGCAATGCAAGCCGAATTAGTCTCAATTGCAGGAATTTACTCAACGTTTGAATCCGGTTTCCCCGATCTAGCTAAGCAACAACCAGTGCAAATTAAACTAGTTGGTGACAGTATTGAAGTATCATCGATAAAAACTGTGGTTTGATTGAGTAAAAATTCAAAATAACGGTTACTATTTTTAGTCGTATTAGTTAAATTAAAGGAGTTCTCTGTGGCAAGAATCATTGTGGTAACGTCGGGTAAAGGCGGGGTAGGGAAAACCACCTCAAGCGCGAGTTTCGCCTCTGGTTTGGCGCTGCGTGGGCATAAGACCGCTGTATTGGATTTTGACGTAGGTTTGCGTAATTTGGATTTAATTATGGGCTGTGAACGTCGTGTGGTATACGACTTAGTCAATGTCATTAGTGGTGAAGCGACACTCAATCAAGCGCTCATTAAAGACAAACATTGCGATAACTTATTTATTTTGCCCGCTTCGCAAACCCGTGATAAAGACGCACTGACCGAAGAAGGCGTAGAAAAAGTCCTTAATGATTTGATTAAGATGGATTTTGAGTACATCGTTTGTGATTCACCAGCGGGAATAGAACGTGGTGCGGTGATGGCATTGACCTTTGCTGATGAAGCGATTGTGGTGACCAATCCTGAGGTCTCTTCGGTGCGTGATTCTGACCGCATCTTGGGCATCATACAGGCCAAATCTAAACGAGCACAGGCCGGTGGCGATCCGGTCAAAGAACATTTATTGATTACCCGCTATTCGCCGAAAAGGGTAGAGGCGGGTGAGATGCTTTCCTACACGGACGTGCAGGAGATTTTGCGGATTCCTTTAATTGGTGTGATTCCAGAATCTGAAACAGTATTACATGCCTCTAACCACGGCAACCCAGCTATTCATATGAAGGGAAGTGATGTTTCTGACGCTTATTCTGACGTCGTCTCTCGCTTCTTAGGTGAAACACCGCCACTGCGTTTTGTGGAATATGAAAAGCCCGGACTTTTGCAACGTATTTTTGGAGGTAAATAAAATGGCTTTGCTTTCGTTTTTATTTAATACCAAACCCAAAAGCGCCAGTGCAGCGAAAGAACGGCTCCAAATTATCATCGCAAGAGAACGCAATGGTGGTCGCGAAGGCTATGACTTTTTACCGGCGTTAAGAGAAGAATTAATCGCCGTCATTGCTAAGTACACTAAGGTAAATCCCGATGACATTAAGATCTCTTTAGACAAGCAAGGTAATTTGGAAGTATTAGATGTCAATGTGATTTTGCCGGATATGGAATTTCGTAGCTAAGCTATGTACGTTAAGCCCAATTGGAGCTGAGTTTTCTGCTCAATTTGGGCGCCAATGTGTAGACTTAGCGGCTCGTAATACAAACCAATTTTTCAAACAAAGATCATGCGAATTGCTATCTTAGATGACGACCAAAGTCTGTTAACCTTAACCTCCGCGACACTGACCGATGTCGGGCATGTCTGTCACAGCTTCACCAGCGGCAAGGCCATGATGCACTTGTTGCATAGAGAAAGTTTTGACTTGCTCATTCTCGATTGGCAAGTCCCTGATTTGAGCGGACCGGAAATTTTGCATTGGGTCAGAGAAAAATTATCTCCCACTCTACCCGTCCTATTTATGACCAGCCGCTCGGCCGAGGATGATATCGTGGCTGGACTCGCTGCCGGTGCCGACGATTACATGATTAAACCCATCCGTCGAGCAGAATTGGTCGCTCGCGTCTCGGCATTGCTACGCCGCGCTTACCCTAGTCAGGTCGCCAGTGAAGTGGTGAACTTTGGGGCGTATGAATTTACCGTACGCGCTAGCCGTGTTCGCTTGCATGGTGAAACCATAGAGTTGACGCAAAAAGAATTCGATTTAGCTCTCTTACTATTTCAAAATCTGGGTCGTCCATTGTCACGCGCCTATATCCTCGAAGCCGTCTGGTCTAGAGACATAGAAATTCCATCACGCACGATGGATACCCACATCTCGCGTGTGCGTAGCAAACTTGATTTGCGGCCCGAAAATGGCTATAGATTAGCGCCCGTTTATAGTTACGGTTACCGTCTCGAACAAATTTCCAAAGAGTAGAAAAATGTGCATGCGCCTTAAGCCTAGTCTCGTATCGCAGACGATGAATTTCAGCGTCAGTTTATTTTTTCTGACATCGCTTGCGTTCTGTAGCACGGCCCATGCGCAGAAGCCCACAGGCAAGCCGGGCAGCATCAGTATCACGCCACCAGAAGTCACTTACTTTGCCTTGGAGCGTGATACCTTATCGAGTATCGCCAAGCAGTTCACAGACAAAACGAGCAATTGGGAGCGCTTAGGCAAACGCAATAAAATTGGTAATGATAGAGCGATACCGATTGGTTTCCCCATTATTATTCCGGCCGATTTATTACCAGAAGAAGCCAGCGTAGCCAACGTGGTCGCCATCGCCGGCAGCGTTACTCAAGTCCTTAAAGATGGCTCAGAATCGCCGCTCGTGATCGGCAATACGGTCAAAGAAGGCAGCCGCATTAACACCAATAAAAACAGTTTTGTCAGCCTAGCTTTAGTCGATGATTCTAGAGTCTCGATACCGTCCAATAGCCAAGTGAGTTTGGCAAAATTGCGCGTGACAAAATACACCAAAAGCCCACGCACCGAAATCAAACTCCTACAAGGCCGAGTAGAGTCTACCGTCACGCCACTGACACTCAATCAAGGGAGTTACCAAGTGACTTCGCCATTAGCCATTGCGGGTGTACGTGGCACCCATTTTCGCGTAGGAGTGACCGATGCCGGAACGGCCAATGAAGTCTTAACTGGTGCGGTTGCGGTGGCTAAGTTGGAGACTAAGTTAGAGACTAAGTTAGCGCCAAAATTAGAAAAAACCAATGCACTGATCTTGCCCGCCGGTGAAGGCAACATCGTCAATCTCGCCGGCGTAGGTCATGCGATTACGCTGCTGCCCGCTCCCGAATTAGTCGGCAACTATCAACTACAAGAGAGTCCTAGCGTGCAATTTACCGTGCAAGCGGTGGCACAAGCGCAGCAGTACCGCGCGCAAATTGCCAAAGATGCGCAAACCCAAAATCTGCTCGCCGAAAGCATGGCAAAAGATTTGCGCTTTAAATTTGAGGGCTTAGATGACGGTGCTTATTTTGTTAAACTCACCGCCATAGACACCAACGGCTTAGAGGGAATGCCACGCACCCTACCATTTACTCTTAAGGCACGTCCCGAACCGCCCTTCCCACTACAACCTAAGCACAAAGTACGTGCCGAAACTGTCGAGTTCAAATGGACTCAATTGCCCGATGCGAAGTCTTATCATTTGCAGGTGGCCTCTGATCCGAACTTTGCAACGATAGTGATGGAAAAAACCGACCTCACAGAAGCTGAATTTAGTACCACACAATTACCCTTAGGGAGTTTTTACTGGCGACTCGCAAGTGTCATCACAAAAAATGGAGGAACTGACCAAGGTCCCTTTTCTCCAGCACAGAGCTTTGGTCATTTTGCGACGCAGAGCATGAATGCGGCTAACGATAATGGGGAAGATAATTTGAATTTCAGTTGGCCTTCTGAAGCTGGACAAAGTTTCCTGGTCCAAATTGCGCAGGACATCGATTTCAAGAAAATTATTCTGGCAAAAAATACCGCAGTTCCGAGCTTAAGCATGCCCAGACCAGAAGCCGGTACCTATTTCATCAGAGTGCGAGCAACCGATGCGGATCGGTTTGTCGGAAATTTTTCTAAGCCGCAAAAATTCGACATCCAATTACGCTGGACTAGCGGTAGTGGCGAGGCGATTCATTCCACCAGTGGTGTTGTACGCCCGACTAAATACCAATAGTTCCTCATCGTTACGGCGGTTTTGCGGGAGTTTTGCAGGAATTTTGCAAAATGACCACCAGTACTAGCACTTCAATTTTTATCTGCAAGGATGAGTCGCCAATTGCCCCATAGGATGAAAAAACCGCAAAAAAAACGCCCTCGCCCAAAGCAGCAACTTGCCTTTCGAGAGTGGTGTACGCTCACCGCTCTACTCTTGCTGCTGACGGCAAGCTCAGTATTTTTTGAAGCTTTCAAGCGTTTAGATCAAACCATTTACGATCGTCTACTACAGGCGCAGACGCAGCCAGCCCGCGATGATATTATCATCGTCGCTATTGACGACTACAGCTTAGCGCAGCTCGGTCGTTGGCCATGGCCACGCAAGCTACATGCCAAATTATTAGAGCAGATCAATCAAGCCAAACCACTCACCATCGGAATAGATATTCTGTTTTCCGAGCCAGAGTTAGACCCCAATTCGGCATCAAATAATAACGGTGATACGCAATTAGTCTCGGCCATGGCGCAGAACCACAATGTCGTGCTACCTGTATTATCCCATCAAGCCGGTAGCGGGCTAGCCGCAGCCTTACCACTTCCTGCATTCACGCAAGTGGCAAGAGACTTGGGGCATATTCATGTCGAGTTGGATAATGATGGTGTAGCACGAAGTGTCTTTTTAAGGGAGGGCATTGCGGGCAAGTGGTGGCCCCATTTTTCCTTGGCCTTGCACGATGTAGGCAAGGGTGTACAACGCTCAATCAAGGACACCAACGATTACCCTGGCACCACATCACTCAAACCAAGCCGAGAGGCGAGTGAACTATGGCAACGCGATTTGCACATGCTCATCCCCTACTATGGTGGTAGTGGTCATTTCAGTTCGGTGCCATATGTTTCGGTATTGCGCGGCGAAGTTCCAGCCGATTTTTTTCACAATAAATATGTCTTGATTGGCCCGACTGCGCTTGGTATGGCCGATGCATTTCCCACCCCGGTCACATCGAATCAAGGGGTCATATCGGGAGTAGAGATCAACGCCAATGTTTTAGCCAGCTTACTTGATGGCCGCTCTATCCACGTGGTACCAGTGTGGCAAGCATTATTCATTAGCATGGCAATCGTCTTACTGGCACTGTCGAGCTTCATCTTCTTCTCACCGCGCGTGGGGCTCTTGACTGTCGCGAGCTTAAGCTTAACTATGCTACTGCTATGCTACTTTTTGCTACGCTCAGGCTTATGGCTACCTCCTAGCGCTTGCCTATTGGTATTACTTATCTCTTACCCATTATGGAGTTGGCGACGACTCGAGGCAGCTATCCATTTTTTAGGAGAAGAATTTATCCTGCTCGATAGAGAGCCACATGTATTACCTGAATTCGACCCTGATCGTGACGCCACCTCCGATCACGATGCAGTGGCCACTAATCGCGCTCTTGAAGACAAATTGGAACAACATATTAACGCTATGCGCACGGCTGCCAGACGGGTGCGTGACTTACGTCAATTTGTCAGTGATAGCCTGCATAGCCTACCAGACGCAACTATGGTCACCAGCGTGGACGGCAATGTATTACTGGCTAATCCGCCTGCTGTAACCTACTTCAAGAGTATCGGCATGCCGCATGTAATTGATACCTTAGTGCCGTATTTATTTTCCAATATGAGTCAACCACATACCGTGTATGCCAAGGAAGATGGGGCGTTTAGTTGGTGGCATTTACTCGACTTAGCACAGACCTCCTTACTGATCAAAGGGGTCGAAGTGATCGATCCTAAAGAACGAGATTTAATCATTAAAAGTGCGCCCTGCTACTCAGGCAGCAAGACCTTGGTCGGTTGGATTGTCAGTATTATCGACATCTCCGATATACGCCAAGCAGAGCGTAGACGTGACGAAACGCTGCATTTTATTTCCCACGATATGCGCGCGCCTCAAGCCTCTATTCTCGCTTTGATCGAGCTACAAAAAGATGATAAAACAGCGCTCACACATCAAGACTTTTTAGATCGCATAGAAAAAGCCTCGCGTGTCACCTTGGGTCTAGCCGACAATTTTGTTCAACTAGCTCACGCCGAATCGAATGAATACAAATTGATTGAAACTGACTTTCAAGACCTGCTTGTCGATGCGAGTGACGAGATGTGGAGTTTGGCCAAGAGTAAAAATATCAAAATCAACACGCTCATACCTGAGGGCGAATATCCGGTGCAAGTTGACCGCAGCTTAATGACTCGCGTACTCATCAACTTGATTTCCAACGCAATTAAATATAGTCCCAGAGATACCATCGTTACTTGTAAGCTGGCCTTTGAGACGATTAACCTCAATGACTTCATCGTCTGCAGCATACAGGACCAAGGCTATGGCATTCCACGCAGTGAGCAAAGCAAAATATTTCAACGCTTTACCCGACTCAATCACCAGCAACAAGACAAGGGCAAAAAAAATGAAGGCATAGGCTTAGGCATGGTGTTTGTTAAGACCGTCATAGATAGGCACTTCGCCCACATTAGTTTTAACAGCGTCCCTAACCAAGGAACTTGCTTCACCATAAGAATTGCGGCAGATAATGCTAGGCCAAGTCGTTAAACCTAAATTCCTCTATTGACCGCTACAAATGCTCTGGTAAGCCGCATGAATATTGACTTTTACGCTGTTTTTAAAGATCACCATTTTGGTGAGACCGCTACGAGTTC
>JAIELM010000217.1 GCA_019752975.1 Undibacterium sp.
CAGCATTGGTATAAGAATGTTTTTCCTCCTAGCGCCACGGAATTTGCAATGCCTATTTCTGAGCGGCTTCGCTTACCACAATTGAAGACATCGAATCACTTGACGACTCGGCACAACACCGTTTTGCAAAGAGACAATGTCGCTCACAATTTTGCTCAAGCCGAGCTGCCTTTAGCTTATGCTTGGTCGCCCACATCAGCGGTAAAGCGCACTTCTAGCGCTCATCGTTCTAGTAGCAATGCTATCCAATTGATCTCGAATTCACTGGTTTTACAAGTGCAGACACAGAGGCTGGCCGAAGTTGGACTAGCGGAGACGCCAAGATATTCGACGTCCCCTATCATACCTAGAAAATCATTTGCCCTCACACCGTATCGTAGCGCTGAGTCAGCTACCCGTACGCTACGTGAAAGTGGGTACAGTGCTGCACAACAGGCACCGTTACAACAATGGCGACAACAGATAGAACAACGCCTTCAGCAGATTGTGCAGAACAAGGAACGCGGAGAGCAAAGTGTGCAAACGCAGGTAGTGCATCAAATTACTCATAACAGTGAGACTAGGGAGCAAATAAAAATACTCATGAACGAGTCATTTTTATCCACCAGTATGTTGCATTCATTGACCGAGCGTTTGGCGAATAATTTAGAAAAACGTCATCGTGTTGAGCGCTATCGAAAAGGGGTGATCTGATGTTAGAGATGGCCAAAATCGTGGTGCAAAAGACCGGCGAAGAAATTCCCGTCATGTACAACCCGACTGAACTGTCGCTCAATAAAAGCGTGTTAGTGCAGGGAGAAGGTTCAAATATACAGTTTCAAAGGGTGAATCAAGATGATTTGACGATCGCCTTATTTTTTGACAGTTATGAGAGTAAAACCGATGTGCGTAAGAAGACGGATCAAATTGCCGCACTGACCCAACCCACAGTGGGAACTGGTACGCGGCGTGAGCCACCGGTTGTCGTCTTTAGTTGGGCAGGGCCTTTATTCACTGGGATCATCACTAAACTGGAACAGAAGTTCACGATGTTCTTAAATACCGGGATTCCCGTGCGAGCGGAATTGTCCGTGACCTTTAAAGCGGTGTTGAGTCAAGAAGAGGATCTGCAGTCGCGAGGGTATTTTAATTGTCGTCAGTTGTGGCAAGTAAAGGAGGGCGATCGCCTGTATTTGATTGCCGAACGTACTTTAGGCGATGCAGAACAGTGGCGTTTAATTGCGAGCACTAACCAGATTTATGATGCTTTGAATTTTCCACAACGTCAAGATATTGGTCGTAACTTAGTGATTCCTGATATTCATGCAGACGGTGTGATTGGCGGTGGCAATGCTTAGCGTTCAAACCGGGGTTTTTGCGATCAAAAAAAATGGCAGTAGTGTTGCTTTGAGCGTATTTGCCTCTTTGCATAATGTTGAAGTGGTTGATGAAATTAACGTCCCCTCTATGTTTAGTTTTAGCATGAACATGAATACACAATATGGTAGTAGTAGCGAAGCAAATTTAGACTATTTTCAACCTGGCGATCTGATTAATATCAGCCTAGGTATTGACCAGTTGCACCCTATGATCACCGGCCAAGTGACGGCTATTGAGCCTAGTTTTTCTAGTAGCGCATTGAATGTCACCATACGTGGATTTGATTGCATGTATAAGCTTGATTTTGGTACCCGTACTAAGACTTACGAAAATCAAGGTGATGCGCAGATTGTTCAAGATGTAGCTCAGGCGTCCAGAGTGAGCATCAGTGTCGAAGGTAATCCGGGCAAGGTTAATGGCTACGTTATTCAGAATAATGTATCGAATTTTCGTTTCCTACTGTCGCGCGGTGAGCAACTTAACTATGAGTTGCTGACACGTGGAAGTAGCTTACTTTTTCGTCCATCAGCTGAGGGTAACAGTCCAGTCAAAACCTTAGAATTTCCGCGCGATATTGATGATATTAATTTGAATTTGAAGTTGCCAACCATGGGCGCGGAAGTGACGGCAATCGGTTACGACGTGTTGACCAATAAAGTCATTACCGCTATCGCCGCTAAGGCAACGCCGTCAGACAAAATGGGTGGTAGTGAGACGGGTTATCAGGCAGCTGACGATTTTCCTATTTCTAAGGTGCAGTTAGAGTGCCCCAATATCAGTGACCCGCGGGCGCTGCAAGAGGTCGCTGACGCAAAATATCAGGCCTTGCTAAAGACCTTCATTGAAGGAACTGTCAGTGTGATTGGAGATGCTCAATTGGTGGCCGGTGTGAATATCAAATTGCAAGGATTAAGTACCAAGTTTAACGGTACCTATTACGTCATTTCGAGTACCCATACCTACGACGAGTCTGCCGGCTATAAGACCACGATTAAGGTGCGGAGGACGGGAATATGAATAAGAATATGAATATGAATTTTAACGAGTTGCAGAGTCAGTTCGCCCTAGGGGTAACGATCGGTACGGTGAGTAATGCCAATGATGATCAGGGACTAGGACGAATACGTGTTTTTTTTAGTTTGAAGGGTACGCAAATTCAATCGGACTGGGTGCAGATCGTGAGTCTCTATGCCGGTAGCAATAGCGGCGCGTTTTTTTTACCGCAGAAAGGTGACTCGGTTTTACTCGCCTTTGCAAATGGTGATCCCAGTTTGCCCTATGTGTTGGGGTTTTTATGGAATGGCACGCAGAAGCCACCAGTACCGCAGGCACAGCAGCAAAATGTGCGGGTGATCAAAACTAAGTTAGGCAAGACCATACAATTTGATGACAGTGAGAATGGCAACATCACCATCATCGATAACAAGCAAAACAAAATTGTTATTGACACCTCGACCGATACCATCAGCATCGATAGTCAAAAAGATCTGCGTATCACGGCCAAAGGTTCTATCACTATTACCGGTGCCAATGTGGTGATACAAAATACTGCCCAAGCAGTGAAAATGGATATTTCAGCGAACGGTATGCAGTTGTCTGGCGCAGGGAGCATTAAGCTCAATGCCGCCATGATTGATATAAATTAAGGGGCGAGAAAATGGGAATGGGCGCTGCAAAAATGGGGGACAGTATCGTCAATGCTGCGGATATACATATTGTCTTGGTACCTAGTCCAGGTGGTCCAGTGCCTACACCTCAGCCTTTCCCTTTCAATGGCAAGATTAGTGCCAACACTAGCCTCAACGTGAGGATCAATGGGCGTCCTGCGGCGACGGTGGGATCAATGGCGACCAATGTACCACCACATATTCCTACTAGCGGCACATTTCAAGTGCCGCCTAGCAATTTAGGACGGGTGGTGATGGGGAGTATGAGCGTGAGGATAAATAAAAAAGCGGCAGCACGTATGGGGGATTTTTGTGAAACCTGTCATGACATTCCACCAGTGGGGCCACAAGCACCCCCACCAACTGTGCAAGTGCTCGGCCTCAGTACGGTGAATTTCGGATGACGAATAAACCTGATTTTCTTGGTCGTGGCTGGGCCTTCCCAATTCACTCTCAAGGTGGCAGGGTGCAATTTGCCGAGGATGCACAAGACATTGCGCAGGCGATTTTGATTATTTTGCAGACAGCGCCAGGGGAGCGAGTGATGTTGCCTGATTTTGGTTGCCGCATTAATGAATTGGTGTTTGCGGCGGGTAATGCCACAGCGACCAGTTTGGCGCAACTCTATGTGAAGCAGGCTTTAGATCGCTGGGAACCTCGGATACAAGTGAGCAGCGTAGCCGCGGCAGTAGCGCCCTCGCAGCCCAATATTTTACAAATTTCAGTTGAATACATCATTCGTTCACGCAATCAGCCGGCGAATTTGGTGTATCCGTTTTTTCTTAAATCATAGTGGAGTGAGGGATGAGTATGGATAAGCAAGTCATTGAGGCGCGGTTGGCAGAATTGCGCAGTAGTCATGAGGCAGGACAAAATCAATTGCGTGATCTTGAACAGAAAAAACGCGAACTGGAAGCAACGCTAATGCGCATTAGTGGTGCCATACAAGTGCTGCAAGAATTGTTGGACGAACAGGGTACATAAGATGCACAGTGCTTCAAGCAAGTTAATGGTGTCAATCGCATCTGCGCGCTGGGGCGTGCTATGAATACGCCAATTTTGGACTTTCGAACAGCGCAGGCTTTTTACCAACAGACGCTGGAGCTAGCCAAAATTTATGTACCAAACTGGGCCGATTATTGGCCTAGTGAGATACCGTCTTCCGAAGATATTGATCAAGATCCAGGCTTGGTCCTATTGAATCTGTTCGCTCAATTGGCAGCGTATACCGCAAAAATTGAAAACCAAATGCCCAATCAGCGTCAACTGGGTTTTTTTCAATTCATGAATATGCAATTGCGCCCGCCAGTACCGGCGCGTTGTGCTCTACAATTTTTTTTGCAACCAGATCAACCCGCCCAAACAGTACCAATACAAACACCAGTGTTGAATGTTGAGGCTCAACAAGTTCGTTTTCAGACCGAGCGGGATTTGTTGGTGTTGCCTGCTTTGATGTCAGCGGCTTTAGCGGTGATTCCTTCGCAAGATCAGTTCATTAATTTGATGCCCCTACTGGTTGGTGAAGTGAGTGGGACGATGCCGGTGTTCGTAGCTCAACAAAGTGTGGATCAAACTGAGGTTCAGTTTAGTCATTGGTTTATGTTGGGCGATCCTACTTTGTTTAAGCCCGATGATACGCTGCAAAGTATCACTATTACTTTGGTCGGGAAGCGCCTTCATGCTGAGTACTTTGGACAATGGTTTGATGGTGCTCTTCACAATCTAGGAAGTAAAATCCTTGAATCGGACGAGAACCGACAACTTCAGATCGTACTCACGACGGTTCCAACTGCGCCACCCATCACACTCGCCGAATTGCAGCAAAGCTTATATCTTGCCGACGATCCAGATGCGGGCTTTAGCCCGTCCCCATTGACCACCAGTGAGCCAGAGCCAGAATACTGGCTCTTAGTCAAGCCAGCACCGGGTGTGCAGGTTTTGTCGGCCTTGCTAGGACAACTGCCAGTGATCACCGGTGTGCAATGTACTTTTAGGGGGAATTACATTCAACCGCAACAAGCGGCCTTCGATACTGTCTTGCTTGATATTACCAATGGTGCTTATCCCTTCGGACAGTCGCCACAAAAAAACGATAGCTTTTACCTGCGTTCAGACACTGTGTTTGCCCGTACTGGCGCGGTGGTGACCTTGGTATTTCAGTTTGTACCCGTAGAAAAAATCACGCCTGTGACTTTGTATTGGCAGTTCTGGGATGGTCAGCAGTGGCAGAGTTTTAATCAAACTAGCACAGAGATCGCGACCTATGATTTTGTCGATACGACGAATAATTTTCAAACCACGAATGCGGATGGTTCACCCAGCGTGATTCAATTCGTCTGTCCCCAAATGACTGAAGTGAGTGCGGCGGGCAGCAAAGGCTTGTGGATCCGTGTGGTTCTGTCGGACGGGGGATATGGTCAGATGGGTGGCATTACCAGCACCAGCGTCAGTGCCACCATTGACGCGGTGCCGGACGATGTTTTAGATGACGAAGATAAGAAGAAGCTGACGAATTACTTTAATAATGTCGCTGGTTTAAATTTCAGTTATACCTATACCGAAAGTAAGTATTATCCGCCCTTCATACAATCGGTACAGATCACCTATTCGTATGCGCAAGCTCCGGCTAATTATTGGTGCTATAACGCATTTGATTTGACACCGTTTTCCTACAGTCCATTTAAGCCTGTACCGGATTTGTTAAGCACTTTTTATTTTGCCTTCGCTCCAGAAGAATTTGCGCTCGCAGCGCCGGGGCAGAAGTTGACGCTGTATTTTTATGTGCAGCAAGAGCAAGCGCGTGCCGAAAGTAATTTGCAATGGCAATACCATGATGGAAGCCAATGGCAAAGTTTGTCCGTCGATGACGCGAGTTATGGCTTAAGTCGTTCTGGTATCGTCAGTTTTATCGTCCCTCAGAATATGCCCGAGGTTTACTTTTTTTCGCAATCGGCTTTTTGGTTTCGTGTCATCAATGCCCACGTTGAACGTAGCATTCGTGTTTATGGAATTTACCCCAATTGTGTTATGGCGAGCAATATCACCAGCGTGATACAGGAAGTATTGGGTTCGGGGAATGGACAGCAATTTCAAAGCTTGACGATAGATAATGTGCCGGTATTGTCTAACTTAATCTTGATGGTAATTGAATCTAGCGGCTTTGATCATGCGAGCCTGAGTTTGAGCGGCGATAGGTATCAACAGTTGCTCAGCAATTTTGAATTCGCCACGATACAGCTTGCCGCTGATGAGATCTTGAGAGAGTGGGTTTTGGTCGATAATTTCACCTTTTCTGGACCGACGGATCGGGTGTTTACGTTGGATTTTCAAAATGGCGTCGTCACTTTTGGTGATGGCTACAACGGGATGATTCCGCCGGTCGGACACAATAATATTGTGCTGGCTTATTATGAATATACGCAGGGACTTGCGGGCAATGTGGCTGCTGGTAATCTAAGTGTTCTGCAGCCCGGAATTACCAATATTAGTGCTGTAGTCAATCCGGCTTCCGCCAGAGGCGGGGTAGCCGGTGACGATGTGAATCACTTGCAAGAGACGAGTCCAGAGATCGTTGGTGCAGGTGGATGGGCGGTGCAGCTAAAGGATTTCACGGTGTTGGCGCAAGTAGCAAGTCAACAGGTGGCCCAAGCGCGAGCCATTGAAAGTCAAGATGCTGACAATCAAATGACGATTAGCATCGCACTCTTGGCGCTCAGTGCAGACCCAGTGCCATATACCATTCCACAGGTGTTAAACCAAGTACAGGATTATGTGCGGCAATATTGCCTTGCTGCTTTGGCGCCTAGGATAGTCACTTGCGCCCCCGATTTCGTGCCGATTTCAGTCACCGCTCAGCTATTAGTCAATGTCCCACCTGACCAGATCAATGCGCTTAATGCGAGTATTACCAAAGATCTGCAAGCTTATTTCCAACCCGTATTTGGTGGATTGGAAAGAAGTGGATGGTGTTTTGGCGCCACCGTACAGTCCTCTAGTATCAATCTTTTTTTGCGAAGATTGGTTGGGGTGAAGTTGGTATTGAGTTTGAATGTGAATGGTATACAAAACGCCAATATTGACTTAGATCCGCATCAATTACCAGTCGCTGGCACGATGCAACTTTATTTATCTCAGGGGTAGGCGATGTCTTTTGAACTCCCCAATTTAGATAGTAAGAGTTGGTCGCAATTAGTGACGGAAATGCTGCGTCAGATACCGCAATATACCCGTCAGTGGACCGACTACAATGATTCTGATCCCGGTATTACGCTAGTTCAAATGTTGGCGTGGATCGACGAATCCTTGCTGTATCAGGCGAATATCATTCCACTGCAAAATGAAGAAAATTACTTGCGTTGGGTGCTCGGTTTAGCGTTTGCAGAAAATGTCACTGCTTACAGTAAGGCAGCGCCGTTGGATCATGACTTTGATTTTCTCGCACTTCAGCAATTACTGGCGCAGATCGATGCAGGTATCACACTGACACGTACGCAATTGCAAAAGGCAGTGTTGGAGTATGTGCAAAATCCTTACCTCGCATTGAGCTTATCTAATGTCGAAGTATTGGCAATGCAGACCAATCGAGTGATTGCACAACAGCAAGCGCAAATTGCGTCTCAAGCGTCGAGCTCTACTCCAGTGTTGTTGGTGGCAGGTGCCTACGCAGTGGAAAAAGCGGAAGCTTGTACCGTGTATATTTTGAGCGATGCCAAGCCCCAGTACCAGTATCCCAATTACCCCAATAAGCAACAGTACCAAGGCTCTAGCACCAAGAAGCGAAAACTATTGATGGTGCAGGTAGAGAATGTCGCGACGCCGGAATCGATCTTGCTGACACAGGTGCAAAAATACCTGACTCCACGCGTTATCGCCGGAAATCAGGTGACGGCACGATTAGCGCAGAGAACGGATATTAATTTAGCCGTGCAAGTTATTTGTGCGGCCAATACCAATATTGGGGTGACGCTGAACTTATTGTTCGCTCAATTGTTTCGGTATTTTTTACCTTTGCTGGGCGGGGAAGGTGGACAAGGGTGGGGCTATGATAGCCCCCCGCTGCCTAGTGATGTAGAACATTTGATTTTAGGTGTTCCGGGAATAGAAAGGATCATTTCTTTCAAGCTTAATTATATTCCGACCATGGAGCTGGATGTGATGGCGAGTTTGGACGTGAATGCCCAATTGGCGGATTTGCCCTCGGGTACGCCCGCCATGCAATATCGTGGCTTGCCGCGCTTGCGCTGTCTTGATGTGACGGCAGGGAGTACGACATGAGTATAGTCGAAGATTATTTACGCTATCTGCCAGCAGTCTATGCCACTAGTGATCCAGAGTTTTTGAGTAATTACCTCAAAATATTTCAAAAAATATTGACTGGTATCGACGATCAAGAATTAAACGGTAGGCGAGGCATACAAGAATTACTGGCAGCGGAGGTGATTGGTAACCTGTTTTATCCTCGTTTGTCATTTTTATTTCCTGCATCCGATACAGATTTTATTCCTCCTATCTCTGGAGCTAAGTCGTCGGATGAAACGGCCATATTAAGCGATTTGAACAGTTATATCGGCGTCCCGACAGCGACTGACCCGCTAGCCGAATACCTTAGTCAAACACAGACTGTCTCGGCCTCAAGTTCAGCCACAGACTCACAAGATAGCATTATTACGTGGCTGAATGATTTCTTGATTTGGTTGGGATCTTGGATAGGATTGGTCGTCGATAATAGTTGGAGCATAGACAAAAAACGCACCGTGATGGCGCAAGTGTGGGCGCTCTATCGACAACGTGGCAGCTTGGCTGGTTTGGCAATGATGTGCAATCTGGTACTTGATTTGCCGCTTTCGGTGAAGGGCATTACTTACAATGATGACGGGACGACGAGCGAGATAGTGGGGGATATTTCATTGGAATTTTCCAACCCGCAAGTGCTTAATATCACCTGTCAGGATCAGGCAAGCACCGCTTTTATTTTGAATTACACCTACCCGTTGGGTAGTCCAGTGGTGGGCGGTTATCTGCCATGGCTATTTCAAGTACAGATGGATCTGCCGAATAAAAATAATCCGGATTTTATTTTGACCAAGTCCACCGTTCAGCAAGTGCAAATGTTGTACGCTCAACTGCAGCAACTTTTGATTAGCATTAAGCCAGCAGCTACTCATTTTCAAATCACCATCGAACCTAGTATGCAATTGCAGGTGCTAGGGCACGCTACCAATCTTGATAATAATACCTTACTCGGTAATTGAGGAAAAACCACAATGAGCAATCCTATTCCCAGCAACGTCGCACAACGCTTGAACTACCAAACCGGGATGTTTTTGACGTCAAGTGATATGACGTTAGAGCAAAATTATTTTATCAATTGGTTTTGTCTGCAAAACCAATATCTGTTTTCTCCTGGCGTATTAAATGGCATGCTTGTGACACAGCAGAACAATTCTCTGGCGGTGAGTCAGGGCGTGGCATTCGATAGCAATGGCAATTTTTTGATAGTGCCAGCGGATAGTAATAATGCGGTTGCGGTGCCAGCTAATCCGACTAATCCCTTTTTAGTGTGGGCGGTGTATCCCGTAGTCACTGGGCAGACCGCGCAAATTATTAATACCGCGGCGCAAGTCGCAGCTGGTCAAACCTTACCAAGTGGCGCGGTGTTATTGGCCACGGTGGAGGTTGATGCCAATTATCAAATCACGAAAGTGACTGATAGTCGTGGGCCGGTGACGAGCTTGCTACCTTCTTTGAGTAGCGTAAGCAATATGAGTGGTCAAGCCAGTGTGCCGACAACTACCCTGACTGCTTTAGCTAGCACGGTATCGCAAAAAGTGTATTACCAAAACTCTCAACAAAATGTTTACTCCTCGCCACCCAATGTGAGTGTGACGGTATTGGGGACAGTCGCTTTTGCGGTTGCAGTTGCACCAGATTTAGCATTCTTTACTTTGACTTTGACCGCCTTGGGACCTACGCCAAGCGGTATCAGCAGCATCAATGTCAATTGGTGTGCTGAAGCAAATACGACAGGAAGTTCAACATGAATAAGCTTTTGATTGAACGCGTTAATTATTTTACTGGCGAAGCCTTATTGACCGATGATTTTATATGCGAGCAAAATTATTTTCGTGAAACAGCAGCGATTGCTAGGCGTAGTTTATACACTTACGGCATCGCGCACGGATTGGATGTGCGTGTCGTTACTTCGAAGGTTAACCCTAGCATCGTGCAAGTTGAAGTCTCTCCCGGAGTGGCTATTGATGCGATGGGACGGCAAATTATTTTGACCGAGACTAGTGTCTTGCAGTTGAGTGAAATTGATACCGGAGTCAATTACTACATCACGATCAATTTTCATGAAGTCTACGCTGACTATAACAATGAAACTGGTACGGCAGGTTATAAGCGGGTGGTAGAAGCGCCACAACTTCGCTATCTACGCAATCTTGATCAGCCAGGAATTTATATCCTTCTGGCGATTGCTTCATTGGCGGCAGACGGTACTTTGAATCCTCTGCTTTATCGTTCCGGTAATAAGCAACGACGCTATGTCGCCACCTCAGTTGGTGCGGTTAATTTCATTACTGAAGGAGCGGGGGTTGGTAGTACATTGGTGAGCGCCGAGATGCTAGGGGCAAATTTGTTGACCCGTTATGCCAGCATTAAGGCTAAGCGCGAGGGGGAGAATAGTAGTTACTTAGAATTTGATGCTAGTCGTGGCGCTTTCAAAAATATGTTAACCGTCCGCGGTAATTTAGGCGTGGGTAATGACAGTCCCTCGGCCAATCTGCAAGTGGACGCAATCACCTTTGAAGGTGTAGGAACAATCGTTAGCGACAATACCCAAGTGACGCTTAAAGGTGAGCTTCCACGACCCTGCTTGCGCGCGGGTGATAGCATCACCGCTTTGGCGTCGGTCAGTGGCGGCAATGCACAAACAAGATTGATACAAAAAGTAGACGCTTCTGGCACTGTGATCACGGTAGACAGTGCATTTAAAAATAACTTAGTCGATGCGCCGTATTCGTATATACGCTCGACCTTGGCACGTTTTTCCGCCTCCTCTGGAAGTGAAACTAGTCTACTCGAAGTGCTCACCGATGGAACTATCGGACTTGGAGTGCAGGCGGCGATGAATAGTGGGGGCACCACAGCGGGTCCGAATGCGCTGATCATCACTTCAGATCGTAAAGTGGGCATTGCCTTAAACAGTGGTACGCCACAGGTTACGCTCGATGTTAATGGTCCCATCAATGCCACTGCCTTGACTACCACGGGTTTGCTCACCACCACAGATATCAATGCCAGCGGCGCGATTAAGGCACAGAGCTTTGAAGGCAACGGTTCGAAATTACAGGGAATGACCAAGCTGAGTTATTGGACTAAGGTCGATCCTACCGCCGATCTTAGCAATCTTTACTATAACTCAGGAAATGTCGGGATAAAGAATAGTACTCCAGCAGCGTCGCTCTCAGTCGGGGGAGGCAGTGCTTTTATCGGTAGTGGTGTGATTACTTCGCTAAGCGATCTTAAATTAGTTGGCTATAACACCCAGTTCAAAGACCAGATTAAAATCGGCGACATATTAGCCATTGGTACCCTGAACAACCAAATTTCCACGGTAGTGGGAAAACCGGTGAGTGACACCAGTTTGCTGATGGCGAGTCAGTTTGAAGTGCCGATTATCGGCTCTAGTTATAGCTACCAAGCGCCGAATGGTACCGCGACACCAGGAGCGGGGACGGTCTCTAGTAACGGTACAACGTTGATCGGTACCGACACTCAATTTATTACTCAATTAGACGACGGATATACCATTATTATCCCGCGCTTTAACGCTACCTCAACGTTAGAGCAATCGCAGACCGTCGCTGCGACGCCCACTAGCGATGTTCAACTTACACTCGCCTCCGCCTTTGTTGGAGAAGTAACAGATCTACCCTACAGTTATATCGACCCTACCACGAAAGTGAAAACGGTTGGTAAAGGCAGCATTAGTGCTAGTGGGACGACTGTCACTGGAACGGGCACCAATTTCACTGCTGATTTTGTGCAGGGTTCTTTGATCTATACCAATCCAGTGCAAAGTAATTCTGCCATGCCTTTGCGTTGGACCGTGGCTTCGATCGAAGATCAATTGAACTTAACGCTACAAACCGATGGCGGCCTTTCCACGGTTGCCTTTACTGCTGCCAATTCAGCTTATATGGTCAGCACTGGCTTGTTGGGACAATTTCTGGCCAATGATCAAAATGGGATACTCACGCCCGAACAAGAAGCCACTTTACCCGCCGCCATGCTGGTACTCACCAATAGTGTGCTCGACTCTACCGAGCCGGATCAAGCGGCGAATACCGTGGCAATTAACACGGCGTATAAAGATGTATTACGCAAGTATGCTTTACAGGTGAGTGGTGACACCAATATCAGTGGCGATATTCACGGGGATAATTTGACGGTGAAGACCCTATTTGCCACTCAGGCCGTTACTGTGGGCGGAGCTGCTTCGGTAGCGGGTGGTTTGCTGACCGTACAAAGTACGATAAGTGGTGTCGATGTGGCGACGCTGGCCGTGACTGCGGGTGCCGTTCAAATTGGTACGAGCAGTAATGCCGCAACGCTTAGTGTCAGCGGAACGATTAGCGCAAGTTCTGATATTACCAGTGTGACGCAAGTCCAAGGTCAGAGTTTAAATTCGACGGGCAACATTACTGCGAGCGCAAACATTAGTACGACTACCGGCAATGTTCAAGCAGCAAAACTGGTAGGAACACAGTTGGATGTCGCCGGCTTGAATATTTCTGGCAATGGTACTGCGGTTCAGTTTTTTTCCGCCCCTATAAGTTATAACCAATCGGTATTTGTCGGCAACGCTTATTCGGAGACGGCCACCACTGATGGCTATGTGATGGCGGTTGTTGGCCCCCAGTCTTTTCAAAGTGGTCAAACCTATATAGGAACTTTGGTTGGCGTTGAGCGTGATAGTTCAAACACTGTGGTTTGTACTATGTATGCAACCACTTTTAACGCAGCGGTGGTTATTGGCACCTCAAAAGGTGGCGGTAATGACAAAACCAATGTATCGATTCCAGGTACCTTTACTATGCCGATTAGTAAAGGTAATAAGTGGACTTTGTCCTTATCTGGTGTCAGTGGCACCAGCAATTTAGCGGTAACGTTTTATTGGATACCGCTAGGTACGGGGATTGCCCCAAGTTTCAGCTCGCTTACCCAATCTGCCTTTGTCCCGCCACCGTCGGATGAATCGACAATTTTACCGACAAGCGAGTTATTCCGCAGTCCTGACCCTGCTGTAGAAATAAATTCAGGTGCGCTGCCAGCTTCAGACTCTGGCTTGGCCTCAGATGTTCCTGCGGTCGCGGATGATCTCCAAGAAAATCCCATGATATCGACTAGGACTGCTGACTTGCCTGAGGACGCCGAAGGAAAGCCTATATCGGCTTCGCCTTCAGTCAATCACGCTGCTCAGGAACTGCATCAACGACTGATGGATTACGATGCCTATTTGCGTAGCACACCAGCGAATAATTCGTCTTCGGTGCAACAAGCAATTGACTCTAGGGTACTCGACTTGACCGATGTTTTGGGGAGTGTCACTGGGATGAGCGATTCGCCAGTACAGAGGGGGAAATTTGTAAGTGATCTGCAGAAAATTGTTTGCGCCGCGAGTCCAGCAGGAGGTGTGCAAAAACAGGAATTAGAAGATCAAAATATACAAGATTTGATCGCGACTTTTGCTACGGCAACAGGGCATGTTTTTGACGCGAAACAGCAAGCTTTGTTGGCTGATGGTGTACGCGCTTTGGTACAAATTAATGATAGTGACGAATCGCGTAATGACCTTGTTCTGATCAAGAAAAATATTGATACTTTTCTCCAGAATATGCAGCTAGCGCTGCCCGCGACTTTTAGTAAGAGTGAGCAGCGCTTGTTGACACGTGCTTTGTCACGCATTGTCGGTGATGGACGTCAAGGAGAAAGCATATCGCTGGCGACGCCCACGTTTACTGCCGCAATTAATAATCCAACGACATCATCAGACCCTGCGCCAACAACACCAGTAACCCCAATAGAATCAAATGCCAATCAAAATAGTAGCGTACCCAACGAACCAAGTTCGATTGCAGTTCAATTACGTCAAAAAATCGAATCATCTATCGGTTCGGTCGTCAACTCAGATGTCAAGCCCGCTTTAACACAGATCGTTGAGACCGCATTACAAGGCGGGTCGGTTAAGCAAGCGAGTAGTGATTTGCTACAAAAAATTGAACATCTCTTGCCCACTACTTTGGGCGACGCGGGCA